>NZ_MNRT01000026.1:0-36779 GCF_001916075.1 Clostridium sp. 29_15 | reverse complement strand
GGAAAAATATAGCATAGAACCGATGTTAGTTCTATGCCTTTTAGAATACTTAAAATTAAATTCCCGAAGGGAGCGTGGCGAAAGCCACTTTTTTATATTCTCGCAAAAGCTTCCTTATAGACTTCTTTGTTATTACGTTTTCCGATAGCTATTAGGTCAGCGATGGGTTTGTCCATACTCTGTATATTTATAACATCATATGTAGTATTTTTTTTCGTATATACTATTCTGTATTTAGCGTTGAATACATAAATAGCATAATAGCCTTGAAGATTTATACCATCAAGATTTTTAAGAGGTTTACCTAGATTTATATTGTTTTCTAGTTCATCTAGTTTTTTAAAACATTCTTGTCTAACATTTTTAGGTAAGGCTTTCAAATCATTAATAGTATCTATTGAAAATTTTACTTCGCACTGTTGAGGCATTAATGATCTCCTTTCCATCCTTTGTTTATAAAGGAATAAGTTTATATATATATATTATATTATAGTTTAAAGAAAAAATACAAATAATTTTATGTATTTTTTTATATAAAATTTTATATAATAATGTATACAAAAATATTTTTTATGTTAAAATAATAGAAAGGGAGATATATATAAAGAGTGAGGTAATAATGAGTATGGAAGAGACAATGGTAATAGGAAGAGATTGTATAGTGTCAGCTAGTGAAATTGTAAAAAATTTTTCAAGTTTTAGAAAAAAAGCTAAAGAAGGAAAAGATTTAGTTATTTTTAAAAATAACAAACCAGATCTAGCATTAATGGATATTGATGAATATGAGAATTTAAAAAGAATAGCTAATTTACTAGAGTACTACGAGATAGAAAAAATTATTAAAGAAAGAAAAGTTAAAGATGATGGTGTAAGATATTCACTATCAGATGTAAAAGCAATGTTTAACGATTAATTTTTTTTATATCATCACTTAGTGTATATATAATTATAAGTGGTGATAAAAAATATATAAAAAATCCAATAGCCATTATAGGTTATTAGATTTTTTATATTCGTTAAAGGGACTTTTAGCGAAAAGAAATAAAGCCAATGGTTATTATAGATCATTGGCTTTTATTATTTACTAAAGTTAAATTTAGCGAAATTACTAATTTAGATATCAAAATTATAAGCAATAATAGTTTAATCTTATTTTTAAAATCATTATTTCTATTTTTTTATTCTTGAATATATGAGCGGAATTATAGTTGAAGCTATAACATAACAAGTAATTATTTTTTTACCAACTTCAATATTAAAATTATTTTTAAAAATGGATGGTGAAATAATAATACTAATTCCAATTAAAATCCAAAAAAAGTAGATAAAAGTGGAAGTTTTTATCTTTTTTTTCATTCTTTAAAAATCTCCTTAATTATTATTTTGGCCATGTGTAAATATAGTCACCATAATAATCACCAGTACTCGCTTTAAATCCCCAAAGAGAACGATACATAGGAGTAGTGAAAGGTGCTTGATATACTTGTAATGTATAATAAACAGTCCCACCAGCACATTGTACTGCAATTGCTCCTAATGCAGCTATTCCCATAGCTGCAATAACTCCAGATGGTCCAAGTGAACCTACTTTGCCAGCAATTAATGCAGCTAATGTAGCTGCAGTCGTAGCTTGTCCCCAAGAAATATAAGATTTTTCAGTATTACCAAGCGTTTGCCAAGAAGCTCTAGCTAAAGATGAACGCATTGGATTTTCTTCTTTATTATCTACAGATTGAGTATAACTTTCAATAAGGTTACCATTTAAATACATATTAGATGATTGATCAATCATAATTTTCTCAATAGTATCATTTAAATTATTTGTTATAGTTATAGTTTTATTAGCATTTTCATAGTGATATAAATAAGTATATTGAGTGTTTTCAATATTTACAGTTTCAATCTTGTTTTCAGCATACCAATCTGATTCATTATATGAATCTTCTGCATTTACAGTTACTTTGTTTTGTGAAAAAGCAAATGCTGGCTGTGCAATTAATAAATTAGTACTTGTTATAGTTGCTAATGCTAATAAAGCTATTTTTTTATTTCTCATTCTTACCTTCCTTTCAAATAAAACTTTTCCAAACTAATTTAACATATTTCGTAATATTTTTAAATAAATTAAAATAAAGTATTTTAATTACTATTCATAAACTCTATTTAAAATTCTACTTATAGTAAAAACACTCCAATTAGTTTTCTTTGAAATAGTTCTAAAACTTAAAAGTATTGAATCATTTACAGTCAAAAGATATGAAAATGCTGTATTTATGAAATCTCCTATTGGATTAAATTTATATAAAAACAGATTAAAAATAGAGCAATTATTTTCTGTATTAAAAAGCAAGGAATAAAAAGTAGAAAATATCCTTGGAACCTATGAGTTCAAAGAATATTTTCTTAAATAACTATCTGTAAAAATTAGTTATTCAACAACCTATTATAAGTTATAATGTATATATTAATTAATTTAGGAATGATAGTAAATGAATTATGTATATATTTTAAGTTGTAGTGATAATACATTATATACAGGATGGACAAATGATTTAGAGAGAAGGATTAATGTTCATTCCAGTGGAAAGGGAGCAAAATACACTAGAGGAAGGCTTCCAGTAAAGCTGGTATATTTTGAGAAGTTTAATGATAAAAAGTTAGCAATGAAAAGAGAATATGCAATAAAGAGGTTAAGCAGAGAAGAAAAGCTTAAGCTTATAAAAGATTGGAATGTGTAATTAATGCACTTCCATCTTTTTTTATTAATAAATTAATGACAAGGTGTAAATAAATTTTAAAAAATATTTAGTAAGTAATTAAGATGTACGAATAAATAAGTGTAAAATAATTATTATGGAAAGAGGAGGCGGTTAGAATATTATATTCTAGCAAGAATTAAGATGAAGACTATTTTACATATTGAGCCAAGTGCCTTTTTTGTTGAAGTTATACGAAAGAAATTTAATGACAGTGAATACGAATATTTATCTACAGATAGTTATAATGAAGCTTTAATATTATTGGAAGAGTTTGATGTAGATTTAATTATTAGTTCTTTTGAAGGAAATGGTATGACTTGTGAAGAGTTTATTAAGAATGTAACTTATTCATATCAGGATATTCCAGTTTGCATTTTATCAGGAAATAAATTAAATTCTAATATGCAACAGTTTATGAATTTAGGTGTTATTCAATATATAGATAAAGAAGAGGTTAATGAAGCATTAATAAAATATATAGATAATATATTTAAGATGGATAAATATTTACAGATATTAAAAGAAAAAGAAATTGCAGTAATAGAAGATAGTCATTTTTCAAGGTTACATTTAAAAGATATATTTGATAGATATAAAATAAAATCAGTGAGATACTTTGAATCAGGAACAGAATTGGCAGAAAGTAAAAAGATTTATGATATATACCTTGTAGATTTAGTATTACAAGATGAGTTCGGAAAAAATATTATTGCAGAACTAAGAGAAAAAAGTGATGAATCATTAATTTTTGCTGTAACATCTTTAAATAATCCAAATCTTCTAGCTGATGTGATAGATAGTGGTGCTGATGATATAATAATTAAGCCAATAGAAGAAAAAATATTCATTGCAAAACTAAAATCATTCGTTAGAAAACTACAGTAGATAATTGATAATGGACAATTGAAAATTTATGATGAAAGTCCTTAGGGACTTTCTTCAAAAAAATTATTACATTGAATCTAAGTGCTCTGTAATTAACTCTTGAATCTTAGATCTACATCTACAGCCTTTGCAGCTACCAGTAGTTGCACCAGTTTCTTTAGCAACAGCTTCTACAGTGTGAGCACCATTTCTAATAGATTCCTTTATTTTAGCTCTTGTAATAACTCTACAAGGGCATGTTTTTGTCATTTTATCTAAAACTTGTTGTCTTAATTCATCATTTTCCATTTATAACTCTCCTAAATTTTAAATCTATCTTTATTAAAATTAAAGCATTTTTATATAATATAGTCAATATTAAGTAATAACTATTATTTATATAAAAGAGATAAAATAATGTTAACATACTTAATTGACAATGAATAAAATAGTATAATATAATTAGTGTAATAACTATGAGTAGGAAAAGTATTTATATGGTATCTTTTAAGAGAGTGATTGGTTGGTGTAAAATCACAAGATAGTATAAGGAAAATCACCTAGGAGTTGGAGACTGAAAGCAAGGAATTGTAATTAAGTTTATCCCGTATATCTGCGTTAAAGATTAGGATATGATAGTATCTGAAGATAGAGACTTAATTTTTATAATATTTTAGAGTCTTTAAATAATAGGTGGTATAGCGAAAGTGAAACTTCGTCCTTTTATGGATGAGGCTTTTTTTATTTTTAGGAAAAATAAGTTAAGCGGCTGTGTAGCTAATGCAACAGTCCAGCTAAGAAGTTAGGATAGTAAGAAAATGAAATTATTTAAGAAAATTTTAGATTAAATCTTAACTAATTATTAAACTGATAATTTTTGTTAATACTAATACAAAGAAGAATAGTAGTAAATTTGGTAATTTAACCAATTAAATTGGTTTTATATAAAAATATGGAGAGGAGAAATTTATGTACAAGAAAGTTGAATTGCCACAAGGTTTTGTGGGAATGGAAAAAGAAATTGCAAACCTTTGGACTGCAAGAAATGTAATAAAGAAGAACTTTGATATGAATCAAGATGGTGAATATTTCACATTCTATGATGGACCTCCAACAGCAAATGGAAAACCACATATAGGTCATATCTTAACAAGAGTTATGAAAGATATTATTCCAAGATACAAAGTTATGAAGGGATATAAAGTTATAAGAAAAGCTGGTTGGGATACTCATGGTCTTCCAGTTGAACTTGAAATAGAAAAGAAACTTGGTATTTCAGGAAAAGAACAAATCGAGGAATACGGAGTAGAAAAATTCGTTAAGGAATGTAAGGAAAGTGTTTTTACATATGTTAGCATGTGGGAAAAGATGACTGAACAAATAGGTTACTGGGTTGATATGGAAAATCCATATGTAACTTATCATAATCCATATATTGAATCAGTATGGTGGGCATTAAAGCAAATGTGGGATAAAGGTCTTTTATATGAAGGACATAAAGTAATGCCATATTGTCCAAGATGTGGAACTGCATTATCTTCACATGAAGTTGCTCAAGGATATAAAGATGTTAAAGACTTAACTGCAATTGCTAAATTTAAAGTTGCAGATGAAGAGAATAAATATATCTTAGCATGGACAACAACTCCTTGGACATTACCATCAAACTTAGCTTTATGTATAAACAAAGCTTATACTTACATTGAAGCAAAAGTTAACGATGATATATTAATATTAGCTAAAGATTTAGCTCCAAAGGTTTTAGGAGAAGATTTTGAAACAGTAAGAGAGTTCCAAGGAGCTGAATTACTTGGAACTAAGTATGAACAATTAATGCCATTTGGAAAAGTAGAAGGAAAAGCTTTTGAAGTAATTCATGGTGATTATGTAACATTATCAGATGGTACTGGTGTAGTTCATATTGCACCTGCTTATGGTGAAGATGATAGCTTAGTTGCTAAAGCTAATGGAATTACTTTCATAAACTTAGTTGATAAAGCAGGTAAGTTTGTTGAAGAAGTAACTCCATGGGCTGGTAAGTTTGTCAAGAAATGTGATGAAAGCATTTGTAAATGGCTTGAAGAAAACAACAAGTTATTCAAAGCTGAAAAACACTTACACTCATATCCACATTGTTGGAGATGTGATACACCACTTCTTTACTATCCTAAGGAAAGCTGGTTTGTTGCAATGACAACATTAAGAGATAAGCTTATAGAAAACAATAATAAAATAAACTGGTATCCAGATAACATAAGAACAGGTAGATTTGGTAAGTTCTTAGAAAATGTTATTGATTGGGGTATTTCAAGAGATAGATATTGGGGAACTCCATTACCAATTTGGCAATGTGAATGCGGACATAAAGAATGTATTGGAAGTATTGAAGAGCTAAAGAATAAAGGTATAAATGTTCCAGAAGATATAGAATTACACAAACCATATATAGATGAAGTTCACTTAAACTGTCCAGAATGTGGTAAGGAAATGGAAAGAGTTAAAGAAGTTATTGACTGCTGGTTTGATTCAGGATCAATGCCATTTGCTCAATTACATTATCCATTTGAAAATAAAGAATTATTTGAACAAAATTACCCAGCTCAATTTATTTCAGAAGCTGTTGACCAAACAAGAGGATGGTTCTATACATTACTTGCAATTTCAACGGCTGTATTTGATAGAAATCCATTTGAAAACTGTATAGTTTTAGGTCATGTTCTTGATAAGAAGGGCTTAAAGATGTCTAAGTCTAAAGGTAATGTTGTTGATCCGTTTGAAGTATTAGCTAGTGAAGGTGCAGATGCTACAAGATGGCATTTCTATACTGCAAGTGCTCCATGGCTTCCAACAAGATTCTCTACTGATGATGTATCTGAAGCAGGTAGAAAGTTCTTAAGCACATTATGGAATGTTTACTCATTCTATGTATTATATGCTGATTTAGATAAATTCAACCCAACAGAATATGCTGATTTCGTATCAGATAACGTAATGGATAAGTGGATTATGTCTAAATTAAACACATTAGTTAAAGACGTTGATGCTAAATTAAATTCATATGATATAACTAATGCTGCCTTAGCAATAGAAGATTTCACAGATGAATTATCTAACTGGTATGTAAGAAGAAACAGAGCAAGATACTGGTCTGAAACATTAACAGATGATAAAATTGGTGCTTATGTAACATTATATAGAGTATTAACTACTTTAGTTAAAGTTTCAGCTCCATTTGTTCCATTCATTACAGAAGAAATTTATCAAAATTTAGTAGTTAATTTAGATCCTAAAGCAGAAGAAAGTGTTCACTTATGTTTATGGCCAGAAGTTAATGAAAAGGCAATAGATAAAAACTTAGAAGCTGAAATGGACTTAGCTTATAAGATAGTTAAGCTTGGAAGAAGTGCAAGAAATGGTGCTAACATTAAGAATAGACAGCCATTATCTAAGATGCTTGTTTCAACAGACTCACTTCCTGTATATTATGGAGATATCATAATTGATGAGTTAAATATTAAGGCTGTTGAATTTGGTGCTGACCTTTCAACTCACGTTAACTTTGAAATTAAACCTAACCTTCCTGTATTAGGTAGAGCGTATGGTAAGATGATACCTCAAATAAGAAAAGAAATTGGTGCTAGAAACCAAATGGAATTAGCTCAAACTATCCAAAATGGTGGAGTTGTTACTATCAATGTAGATGGAACTGAAATTGAATTAAATAAAGAAAATTTACTTGTAACAATGCAAGGATTAGAAGGATATGCTTTTGCTGGTGAAGGTTCTATAGGTGTTGTTCTTGATACTCATATTTCAGATGAATTAAGAGAAGAAGGTCATGTTAGAGAAATGATTTCTAAGATTCAAAACATGAGAAAAGAAAGCGGATTCCAAGTAGCAGATAAGATTAAGCTATACGTTTCTGATAATGAAATGTTAATGGACGTTATTAAGAAGTTTGCTGAAACTATTAAGAGAGATACTTTAACAGAAGAAATAATATTTGCAGCAAATAGAGAGTATACTGAAACAACAATAAATGGTGAAAAGCTAAATATGGCTGTGGAAGTTATAAAATAATAAATAATAATAAGTAAGGTAGGGATTAGTTATAATTCCTACCTTTTTTGAAAGAATATAAATATAGGGAATGAAAATGTTACAATTTAATGGTATAATAAATTAATTAAAAATTATGAAAATGGAGTGATGTTGTTATGGCTACATCTATAAAAGATGTTGCAAGGGAAGCGGGAGTTTCAATAGCTACGGTATCAAGAGTTTTAAATGATATAGATGTTGTTAATGAAGACACAAAGAAAAAGGTATTAGATGCAATAAAAAAATTAGGATATAGACCTAATATAGTTGCAAGAAGTCTTAAGACGCAAAAAACTAAGACTATAGGAATACTAGTGCCAGATATATCAAGTGGATTCTATCCTGAAATTGTTAGAGGTGCAGAAGATGTTGCGAATATATATGATTATAATGTAATTTTATGCAACTCTGATTTTGATTCAGATAAAGAAAAAGATTACTTAAGAGTATTAAAAGAAAAAATGGTTGATGGAGTTATTTATATGAGTTCATCATTAGAAGAAGAAACATTGAATATAATAAATGAGTTGGATTTAAAGACAGTTTTAGTTGAAACAAAAGATAATGAAGGAAAACTTCCAAGTGTATATATAGATAATATTGAAGCAACTTATGAAGCAACAAAACACCTTCTTGATAAAGGAATAAAAAATATTGCTTTCATTGGTGTTGATAAAAGTTCTGCAAACGCTTGGGGAGATAGATATATCGGATATAAAAAAGCATTAAATGAAGCTGGAATTACTATAGACGAAGATTTAGTTTATTTTGAAGGCTTAAAAGTTAAGAGTGGATACAGAGCATCAGAAAAATTCTTAGCTTCAGGTAAGAATTTTGATGGAATAATATGTGCATCTGATGAAATTGCCATGGGTGCTATAAATGGATTAAGAGAAAAAGGAGTTAACACTCCAGAAGATGTAAGTGTAATAGGATTTAATGATAATGCTGTTGCATCTTACTTCTATCCAAAATTAACTACAGTTAAACAGCCAAGTTATGATATGGGTTCTGTTGCTATGAGAATACTTATAAAAATATTAAATAATAAGCCATTAGAAGAAGCAGAATTTATTTTAAGTCATGAATTGGTGGAAAGAGAAAGCTGTAAATAAAAAGGAGCCTTGATAGGTTCCTTTTTATTTAATTTTTTTACAAAGAAAGTGATTATAATTTGTATATTATTATAAAATATAAATATTATATTGTAAAATTCCCAGTAATATGATAGAATGAAATCAAAGTTGTTGATAACGTTTACTAAAGTGAGTTGTAAGTGAGTATGCATTCAGCTATGTATAGGTATTATGATTGTTGAGAATTTATTGGGTAAAATTGAGGAAAGAGTGTCAAAACCATTTTAAAAATTTACATTTAGTAACGGATATTAATAAAAAAGGGGCTATAAAAAGTCCCTTTTTTATTATGTATTATTTAATTAAAGAATACCTTCTATCTTTAATAAATTTTCTAATTGTTGTACTTTTTCAGATAAAGCAACAAATTTTTGTTTTAAAACATCTTTTTCTAATGATTCATCATTAATGAAATTCTCTATATCTTCTACAGCTTTTAATGCTGCTTCAATATCTTCTTGTGCTAATTTTAAATTTCCTTCTTTCATTGGTGTATCTCCTTTTTAGGTAAAATATAGAATAAAATATATATTGATATCTTTATGGTATCACTAATAAAAAAGCTATGCAAGGCATATATTTTAATTATCTAAGGGGGGATTTTTAGATGATTAACTACATATGGTTTATTATGATTTTTTTAGGTTTATTGGTGAGTGTTTTATCTGGAAATGGTGAAACTATGTCTAATGATATTATTTCATCCATAGAAAGTACAGTAACATTTGTGGTGGGTCTTACAGGATTAATGTGTTTTTGGTGTGGAGTAATGAAGATAGCAGAAAAAAGTGGATTTACTGAAAAGTTAGCTAAAGTTATGAAGCCTATATTAAAATTGATATTTAAGGATGCAGCTAAAGATGAAAAGGCGTTAGGGGCTATAGTAATGAATATAACAGCAAATATGATGGGTCTTGGAAATGCAGCAACGCCTTTTGGAATAAAGGCTATGGAAGAAATGCAACGCTTAAATAAAGATAAGGAAAAGGCATCTAATGATATGTGTTTATTTTTAGTATTAAATGCAGCTTGTATACAACTTGTACCATCTACTGTTATTTCCATTAGAGCTACTGCGAATTCTAGCAATCCAGGTGTGATTATAATTCCTGCAATAATTTCAACGGCAATGGCATCTATATGTGGAGTGATTTGCTGCAAGGTTTTGCAAAAGTACTTTTAATTTGGAGGTAAAATGTTTAATTATATAACCAAAAGTATTATACCAATAATAGTACTTATAATAATAACTTATGGAATGATAAAAGGTAGGAAAGTATACCAATGGTTTGTTGAAGGTGCTAAGGAAGGGTTAAAGGTTTGTGCCAATATATTTCCATATTTATTAGCAATGATAGTGGCAGTGAATATATTTAGAAGCGCTAAATTATTGGATTTTGTTAATAATTTTATATCGCCTGTAGCAAGTATTATAGGTTTGCCAAAAGAAGTTGTTCCATTAGTACTAATAAAACCTTTATCTGGCAGTGGAGCTATGGGAATTTTTACAGATATATTGAATAATTATGGCGCTGATAGCTTTATTGGTCTTGTAGCATCTGTAATTATGGGGACAACAGAAACAATTTTTTATACTGTAACAGTGTATTTTGGTGCTATAAAAATAAAAAAAGTGCGTCATACTGTATGGGCAGCTGTTATGGCAGATATGATAGCGATAATTATGGCAATTTTAATGGTAAAGTTATTAATATGTTAAATTTCCCAATTGTGTAGAAATATTATAGCCTTTATGTTTTTATTTAGTTATAATGAAAATAAATAATTTCAAAAGAGGAGGATAAATATATGAAAGGACAATTCTATAAGGCAAAAAGACACAAGCTATTAGAAAAAGTTAAGGATAACTCAGTGATAGTTTTATTTGCAGGTAATGCACCAAAGAAAACTGCTGATGAAGCTTATCCATTCACACCAAATAGAAATTTTTATTATTTAACTGGTGTTCAAGAACCAGATCATATTTTATTAATGAGTAAGATAAATGGTAAAGAAAAGAATATTTTATTCATTAAAGATATAGATTTAGAACTAGAAAAATGGATAGGAAAAAGCTTAAGAGAAAATGAAGCTTTAGACATTGCTGGCGTTGATGAAGTTATGTTTAAGAGCACTTTTGAAGATTATTTTCATAGATTAATTTCAATGAAAGAAGAATTCAATTTATATTTAGATTTAGAAAGAGATGCTTTTAATTCAATGAATAGTATTTCACAAATATTTGCTAAGGAAATAGTAAGTAAATATCCTCAAATTTCCGTAAGAAACATATATGCATCTATAGCAGCCTTAAGACTTATTAAAAGTAATGAGGA
The DNA here is from genome assembly GCF_001916075.1 of Clostridium sp. 29_15. Classification (NCBI taxonomy): domain Bacteria; kingdom Bacillati; phylum Bacillota; class Clostridia; order Eubacteriales; family Clostridiaceae; genus Clostridium; species Clostridium sp. 29_15. Next base: position 25,583 of record NZ_MNRT01000026.1, on the reverse strand, counting down.
AATAGAAAATATTAAAGAAGCCATAAAAATCACTATAGCTGGCGTTGAAACATTAATGAAAAATGCACAAGATGGAATGAAGGAATATGAACTTGAAGCATATTTTGATTTTAACTGTAAAAGTAAAGGTGTTAAGGATTTAGCTTTTAACACTATTGCTGCTACAGGAAAAAATGCTACAGTTCTTCATTATGTTGATAATAATGCAGAAATGAAAGATGGAGACTTAATTCTTTTTGATTTAGGTGCACAATATAAATATTATAATGCTGATATTTCTAGAACTTTTCCAGTAAATGGTAAGTTCACAGCAAGACAAAAGGAAGTTTATAATGCGGTATTAAAAGTTAACGAAGAAATAATAAAGACAATTAAACCAGGTATAACAACAGCAGAACTAAATGCTAAGGCAAATGATTTATTAGGAGAGGCTTGTGTAAGTTTAGGTTTATTAGAAGATAAAAAAGATTTTAGAAAGTATTATTTCCATAGTATAGGTCATAGTTTAGGTTTAGATACTCATGATGTAATAATAGATAGAAACTTTACTTTTGAACCTGGTATGGTTTATACAGTGGAACCAGGTCTTTATATACCAGAAGAATCAATTGGTATAAGAATAGAAGATGACATTCTTGTTACAGAAGATGGGTCTATTAACCTAACAAAGGATATGATTAAGACAGTGGAAGAAATAGAAGATTTTATGTCAAGAAATAGAATAAATTAATTAAAGTTAAAAAATTCTATTGCATAATAAAAAAATAATTGTATAATAGAAGTTGAAAAATGAATAACGTAAGGGTAGAGGCGCAATAATTATTAGTATTATTAATGAGGTAAGCACTATGATTTAGTAAGAAAGGAATTGTTGCCGAAGTATACAACTGATGCTTTAAGGTTGTATAGCTGGGGATGCATAAAATATATGTATCACTGTCACAAATTACATTTGTGGTGAGCTATCATTTGAGGAATTTTATGATTATTATAAGCCTTGAGTGTTAACTCAAGGCTTTTTTTTGTTTAAGATAGTTACTCTTAAGTGTATTCATTAAAATATGATAGTGTAAAGTTTTGCATGAAAAAATAGTCTATGGCTAATTTTTAATAATAATTAAAAAATAACGTTAGAATTTAAAAGAAAAGTAGTGTAAAAAAACTTTACACCAACCAAAATATTTTAGGGGGTAAAAATATGGAAAAAAATTTTAAGAAAATTTTTGGTTTAACTATGATGATATTTATGTTATCAACAACATTTGTTTTTGCATCAGAATTTGAACTGACAGTAAGTAATGCTGAGGAATTTGGAATATTTACATTAATACCACCAATAGTTGCAATATTATTAGCATTTATAACTAAAAATGTTGTTATTTCATTATTTATTGGAGTTTTATCAGGTGGATTTATTTTGAATCTAACAGGATTTAATGTATTTGGAGCTTTAACACAAGCATTTTTAGATTTTATTAATAGAGCATTAAATTCATTATCTGATCCATGGAATGCAGGAATCGTAATGCAAGTTCTTGTAATTGGAGGAGTTATTAATTTAGTTGCTAAAATGGGGGGGGCAAAGGCTATTGCTGAAGCTTTAGCAAAGAAAGCAAAAACTGCAAAAAGTGCTCAACTTATAACTTGGTTTTTAGGAATATGCGTATTCTTTGATGATTATGCAAATTCATTAATTGTTGGTCCAATAATGAGACCAGTGGCAGATAAAATGAAAATATCAAGAGAAAGATTAGCATTTATAATTGATGCAACAGCAGCACCAATAGCTGGTCTTGCCATAATATCAACTTGGATTGGTTTAGAAGTAAGCTTAATTTCAGAAGGATTTGAATCAATAGGTGTTGAAGCTAGTGGATTTGGAGTATTCCTTCAAACAATACCTTATAGATTCTATAACATATTAATACTTGCATTTATTGTGATTACAATAATAACTTTAAGGGAATTTGGTCCAATGAGAAAAGCTGAAATATCAGCAAGAAAGTTAAAAGATTTAACTAATGAAGAAATTGCAGTAACTTCTTCTCACATGGATGAATTAGAACCAAAAGAAGGTGTAAAACTAAGTATTTGGAATGCAATTGTACCAATAGGTGCATTAATTATTTCAGCTATAGTTGCTTTTTACTATAGTGGATATTCATCAATAATGGCTGGTGATGATATAGCTATTAAAGCGATAGTAACAAATTCACCATTATCATTTAAAGCAATATTAGAAGTTTTTGCAGCATCAGATGCATCAATTGCATTATTACAATCTGCAATATTTTCTACTGTAGTTGCAATAGTTATGGCAGTATGGAAGAAGATATTTACTATAAGTGAAGCTATAGAAGTATGGATTGATGGAATGAAGGGCCTTATAATAACAGCAGTAATTCTTATATTAGCCTGGTCATTAGGATCTGTAATAAAAGAATTAGGAGCTGCTGAATATTTAGTAGAAGCATTGAATGGTGCTATACCTGCATTTTTATTACCAAGTTTAATATTTATTCTTGGAGCAATAATATCTTTCTCAACAGGTTCAGCATATGGAACAATGAGCATACTTATGCCATTGGCAATTCCATTAGCATATAAAATTAATCCAGAAATGTCATTTGTAATTGTAAGTACAAGTGCTGTATTAACAGGAGCGATATTTGGGGATCACTGTTCTCCAATATCAGATACAACAATACTTTCGTCAATGGGAGCTGGATGTAGTCATATAGATCATGTTAAGACACAAATGTGGTATGCATTATTTGTAGCTGCAATAACTATACTATTTGGATATATTCCAGCAGGATTTGGACTTCCAATATATATAGTATTACCAATGTCTTGTGTAGCATTGTTTATAGGAGTAATGATATTTGGTAAGAAAGTAGAAGAAGAGTAAGCAAGCATAATAAAAAATAGGGCATTAAATATAGGAGCAAATAAAAAAGATTTCTAACAGAATTATTAGGGGCAATTCTGTTGGAAATCTTTTTAAATTAAATATTTTGATATGCACTGTTTAATTATTTATGTGGTGGTGGATTAATAAGTGTATTTACCAATATAGAGATTATTATTCCAAGAATTGTTTCAAAAGATCTATTTAATGCATAATATATTGGATCAGAGTAAGCATGAGCAGTAGTTACTCCAAGGAATGCTATGCATGTGATATTAATTGCACCAGGTCTTTTAATTTTATTACATAGTGATATCATAATAATTATACCAAGACCAATTAACATATAGATTATCAATTTAGAGATATATGTATTTGAAATATGATTTTCTAAAAATCTAAATATTAATAAGAATAATAATCCAGAAAATGCCCCAATTATAGTTCCAACGCCACGATTTATGCCTGTGCGAACAGAATTTGTAACAGTATCACCTAAACAAATAACTGCTGTAAGGCAAGAGAAAAATGGTTCATTAGGAATTAAAAGTAGACATAGAAAAACAGCAAGTCCTGATTTGAAAGTTCTAAGGCCTACTTTAGGTAATTTAAAATAATTCATTGTATACATCCTTTCATGTTATTATTATAACAAATAAAAAACAAAAATATAGAGGTATAAGTATATAAAATTTGACAGTTTTTTTATTTTATAATATCATAAAATTGATAAATGTATAGAAGAGAAGAGTAGTATAATTAATTGCTAAAGAGAGCTGGAGATGGTGGAAACCAGTGCATTAAAATTATATGAAGATGGACTTGGAGCAGATCATCTGAAAGTTTAAGTAAGATGGTACGGGTGCAACCGTTATATTGCAAAGTGAAGATATTCACTTAATGAGAAATTTATTGTGAAATAAGTTTAAAATAGAGTGGTAACACGTATATAACGTCTCTATATGGGTAAAACAGCCTATATAGAGACTTTTTTTATATAATTATTTTTTAGGAGGAATAGATATGTGTAAAAAACCTTACTATATAACTACACCAATTTATTATCCATCAACTAAGCTACACATTGGTAATACATATACAACTGTAGCAGCTGATGCCATAGCAAGATATAAGAGATTAACAGGATATGATGTAATGTTCTTAACAGGAACAGATGAACATGGACAAAAGATTCAAAGAATCGCTGAAGAAAAGGGAATAACACCAAAAGAGCACGTTGATGAAATTGTTGCTGGAATCAAAGATTTATGGACTATGATGAACATAAGCTATGATAAATTTATCAGAACCACTGATGATTATCATAAAGAAACAGTTCAAAAGATATTTAAGCAATTATATGATCAAGGAGATATATATAAATCTTCATATGAAGGATTATACTGTACTCCATGTGAATCATTTTGGACTGAAACTCAATTAGTAGATGGAAACTGTCCTGATTGTGGCAGACCAGTAGAAGCATCAAAGGAAGAAGCATACTTCTTTAGAATGAGCAAATATGCTGATAGATTAATGGAATACATTGAATCTCATCCAGAATTTATACAACCAGAATCAAGAAAAAATGAAATGGTTAATAACTTTTTAAAACCAGGTTTACAAGATCTATGTGTATCAAGAACAAGCTTTAACTGGGGAGTTCCTGTAACATTTGATGAAGGACATGTAGTTTATGTTTGGATAGATGCATTATCAAACTATATTTCTGCTTTAGGGTATGGGAGTGATAATGATGAGTTATTCAAAAAATTCTGGCCAGCAGATGTTCATTTAATAGGTAAAGACATATTAAGATTCCATACTATTTATTGGCCAATAATGTTAATGGCATTAGGTCTTGAATTACCAAAACAAGTATTTGGTCACGGATGGTTACTTGTAGATGGTGGAAAGATGTCAAAGTCAAAAGGCAATGTAGTAGATCCAGTTACTTTAGTGGAAAACTTTGGAGTTGATGCTGTAAGATATTATTTATTAAGAGAAATCCCATTTGGAGCAGATGGATTATTTAATAATGAAATATTCATCAAGAAGATAAACTCAGATTTATGTAATGACCTAGGAAATCTTCTTTCAAGAACAGTTGCAATGGTTGAAAAATACTTTGATGGAGAAATTCCAGCACCACTTGCTAAAGAATCAATTGATGATGAACTTATCACATTAGCATTAGAAACTCCTAAAAAAGTTTCAGCTTCAATAGATGAATTAAGAATTCCAGAAGCATTAGAGCATATATTTGAGCTTATAGGAAGAGCCAATAAATATATAGATGAGACAACTCCTTGGATTTTAGCTAAGGATGAAGAAAAGAAAGAAAGACTTGGAACAGTTTTATATAACTTAGTAGAAAGTTTAAGATTCTCTTCTGTATTATTATCAGCATTTTTACCTTCAACAAGTGAAAAGATAGATGCACAATTAAATATAACTACAAAGTCATTTGAATCCTTAAGTGGATTTGATGGAACTACTCCAGGAACTAAAGTTTCAAAAGGAGAAGCATTATTCCCTAGAATAGATGTTGAAAAGAAATTAGAAGAATTAGAAGCTTTAAGATTAGCTGCAATAGAAGCTAATAAGCCAAAGGAAGAATATAAAATGCAACCTATAAAGGAAGAAATCACAATAGATGATTTTTCAAAGATAGATTTAAGAGTTGTAAAAGTTCTTGCTTGTGAGCCAATTAAAGGAGCTAAAAAGTTATTAAAATTAAAAGTTGATTTAAATGGTGAAGAAAGACAAGTGGTATCAGGAATAGCAGTACATTACAAGCCAGAAGAATTAGTTGGTAAGTATGTAGTTCTTGTTGCTAACCTAAAGCCAGTTAAATTAAGAGGAGAATTATCTCAAGGAATGATCCTAGCAGCATCAACAGATGATGATAGCATATTAACTTTAGTAAATCCGGGTGAATTACCAACAGGAAGCCAAGTTAGATAATTAAAACAAGGTGTTGAGCATGCTCAGCACCTTATTTTTAAAATTGATAAGAGGGGTATTTTATGAATATATTAATAGGCAATGCATGGCCATATGCCAATGGACCACTTCATTTAGGAAGAATAGCAGTATTACTTCCAGGAGATATTTTAGCTAGATATCATAGGATGATGGGAGATGATGTTATTTTTCTTTCAGGTACAGATTGTCATGGTACTGCTGTAAAAGCTAAGGCTGAAGAGGAAGGCATAACTCCTTTAGAAGCAGTGGAAAAATATCATAATGAATTTAAGAAATGTTTTAAGACCTTAGGATTCTCTTTTGATATTTTTGAAAAAACACATACTCAGTATCATGAAGATAAAGTTAAAGAGTTCATTTTAGATTTATATGATAAAGGTTATATTTATGAAAAGGAAGTTGAACAGACTTTTTGTGAAAAGTGCAATTGTTATTTAGATGATAAGAATATTGAAGGGTTATGTCCTATCTGTGGTAAAAAAGCTCATGGATATGGTTGCAGTAAATGTAGGGCACAATTTGAATCTCATGAAGTAAAAGATAAAATTTGTGGAATTTGCGGAGAAAAGCCCGTAGCAAGGAAAACAAAACATTTATTTTTCACCTTATCTAAATTTGAAAATGATGTTAAGCGTATGTATATAAGGCAAAATGGTTGGAGAAACAATGCACAAAACATAGTTAAGAGGTATTTAGATGAAGGTCTTAGAGATAAGGCAGTAACAAGAGATTTTAATTGGGGTGTCCATGTACCTTTAGAAGGGTATGAAGATAAGAGGATATTCGTGTGGATTGAAGCTGTCATGGGATATCTTACAGCTAGTATGAAATGTATTGAAGGAAGAAATGAAGATTGGCGAGAGTATTGGCAAGGTGATGATTCTAGAATTTATTTTGTTCATGGTAAAGATAATATACCATTCCATACAGTAATTTTCCCAGCTATTTTATCAGGATTAGGAATAAAGAATCCAAATTTAAGAATTATATCAAGTGAGTATTTAAAGTTGGAGGGAAAATCTTTCTCATCAGCAAAGAACTGGGCTATATGGGCTGATTATATAGCTAAGAATTATAATATAGATAGCTTTAGATATTATTTAGCTTTAAATTCACCTGAAGAAAGAGATACTGATTTTACCTGGAGAGATTATATAAACGTTAATAATCATGATTTAGCATCAAATTTAGGAGGCTTTACAAGTAAAATTATTTCTTTTATTAATAAAAAATATAATGGAAGAATACCTAATGGAAAGATTAGCAAAGAATTAAAAGAAGAAATGTTTAATCTGTATTTTCAAGTGGGAGATAATATTGAAGAGGGATATTTCAAGGAGGCACTTACCTTAGTGATGAATTTCTGTAGAAAGTATAGCAAATATTTTGATTCATCAAATGTATGGTCTCTTATAAATACTAATCCAACAAAATGTAGTGAGATTATATATAATTGCTTACAGATAATAGTGAATTTATCTAATTTATTAGAACCCTTTATACCAAATACCTGTGAAAAAATAAGAAAATCGCTTAAAATAGAAGAACCTATTTGGAGTTACACTGAACAAAATAATATTAAAATTGATGAAATAGATATATTATTTAATAGGATTGATAAGAAAAGAGCCATAGAAGAAGTAAGTATATTAAAAGAAAAAAGAGCATAAAAAAACCTAGAGCTATTACATTTGGGGGACGAATAGCTCTAGGACCAACTATAAAAAGATGGTTTTAGGGGTAAATAATAATGCTTTAACTACTTTACAAGTATTATAATAAGGTAATTATGTGTCAATATGGTGTCAAATAAGCGAATAATATATGAATAAAAGCTTTCGAAAACATTAAGAATTATTTACTAAAAAAATATGAAAATTTTGGAGGGAATTATGGAAAATAAATATAGAATTATTGATACACATGCTCATTATGATGATGAAGCATATGATGAAGATAGGGCAGAGGTATTAAAGCAAATAAAAGAAGCTGGTGTAGAACAGTTGATGAATATAGCTTGCTCAAAGAAGAGTATAGAAACTACAAATAATTTAACATTAGAATACGATTTTATATATGGAGCATTAGGCATTCATCCTAGCGATGCAGATGATTATAATGAAGAAGTTAGAGCAGATATTATTTCAAAAGTTAAATCAAATAAAAAAATATTAGCCATTGGAGAAATTGGTTTAGATTATTATTGGGATGAAAATCCTGATAGAGAAGTTCAAAAATTCGTCTTTAGAGAACAAATGAGGTTGGCAGAAGAATTAAATCTTCCAGTGGTTATTCATGATAGGGATGCACATGCAGACACATTGGAAATTATGAAGAGTTTTCCTAATGTTAAAGGAGTAGTTCATTGTTTTTCAGGTAGTGTTGAATTTGCCAGAGAGTGTGTAAAGATTGGTTATTATATTGGCATTACTGGTGTTGTTACTTTTAAAAATGCTAGAAAGATATGTGAAGTAGTGGAAGCTATACCATTAGAAAGATTATTGGTTGAAACTGACTGTCCTTATATGGCTCCTACACCTTATAGAGGAAAAAGAAATAAATCAGACTATATTGAACATATAATAGAACAAATTTCCCAAATAAAGGGAATTGACCCGAAAGAAGTGAATATGGCTGTAAATAGTAATTTTAGTAATTTGATTAGGAATACTAAATAAAGTAAAATAGAAGAGTATATTACAAAAAATCCCAATTTTAGTTTACTGTATTTACTTATAAACTGTGTACAAACTATTATTTTTATTATTAATATTTTTTATGACGCAGTGTGGTTCATTAACAGTTTATTAAGCGGTAAGATGCTGAATTTGACAAAAAGTTAGGTTCTATAATATAATTCAAAAGACGCTCTTGCCAAAGGAGGTTGAAAAAGATGATGGAAAAATGTAAGGAATACCTTAAAAACAATTTTTCTAATGGTCCTAAGGCAAAAAAAATATTAGCAATTGCTACACCACTTTTCGTTATAAGTGTTATGTCAATATGTGTAGTAGCTAATGCAAGAAAAACTGTAACAATAAACGTAGATGGAAATGAACAAATATTTGTCACATATAAAAGGACTATTAAAGATGCTCTAAAGCAAGTAGGGATTGAGTTAGGCTCTAAGGATAAGGTTGAACCAGCTTTAGAAAAGAAATTAGTTAAAGATGAAGTAATAGAAGTAAGAAAAGCAGTTAACGTGGAAATAGTATCAAAGGATAAGACAATATCAATAATGACAGCAGAGCCAACTATTGGTGCTATGCTTGAAGCTGAAAGTGAGAAACTTAAAGCGGAAAATATTGAATTTGATAAGTATGAGGATGAAGTTAATCCAAGCCTTGATACAAAAATTAAGGATAACCTTTCAATTCAATTGGTAGATGTAGAAGTATTAAATGAGGTATCAACTGATACTATTGCATATGATACTTTAACAGAAAATGATAATACTATGGAAGTTAATACTACAAAGGTAAAACAATCAGGTGAAGAAGGTCAAGTAGAAGTCACTTATAAAGTTACAAAAAAGAATGGCAAAGAGGTTTCAAGAGAACAAATAAGTTCTAAGGTATTAAAGGAAGCAGTTACTGAAATTGTATTACAGGGAACAGCTAAAGTATATGCAAGTAGAAGTGGAGAAACAGGAACATATAAAGATGTTTTATACTGTCAAGCTACAGCATATACAGGTGGAGGTTTGACAGCAACAGGTTCGGTGCCAACATATAATTCAAGTGGGTTAAGTACAATTTCAGTAGATCCAAGTGTAATACCTTTAGGATCTTTAGTATATGTTGATGGCTATGGAAAAGCTATAGCATCAGATACTGGTGGAGCTATTCAAGGTAACATTATAGATGTATATGTTAACTCAAATAGTGATGCTATTAGCTGGGGAAGACAATATAACGTACCAGTTTATATTGTAGCTTATCCTGGAGAGTGGTAGGAAAAAGATGGTTAAAAAACCATCTTTTTTTAGTTGAGGCGAGCATGTACTTTTTTAAAAGGGTTTGACATAATTGATATATAGGGATAAATTAATAGAAGAGATATAAGGAGAAAAGGGGAATTACGCTTTGATTAAAGAAGTTATTGTAGTGGAAGGAAGAGATGATATAACAGCTGTAAAACAAGCTGTAGATGCAGAGCTTATTGCTGTAGGTGGTTTTGGAATTAATGCAAAAGTCATTGAAAGAATTAAGGAAGCTCAAAAGAGAAAAGGTGTTATAGTCTTAACAGATCCTGATTTTGCAGGAGAGAAAATAAGAAGCATAATATCTAAACGTGTAAAAGGTATAAAACATGCTTATATAGCACAAGAAGATGGAATTAAAGGTGATGATATAGGTGTTGAAAATGCATCACCAGAAGTAATTAGGGAAGCTTTAGAAAGAGCAAAGGTATCAGAGGAAGATAAAGAGCCTATATTTGATGCACAAGATATGTTTTACTTTAAATTAAATGGAGATGCTCGTTCTAAAGAAAGAAGAATGAAATTAGGTAAGGAGCTAGGTTTAGGTTATGGTAATGCTAGCCAAATGCTTTCAAGATTAAATAATTATGGCGTTACTAAAGAAGAATTCATTAAAGCCATAAATAAAGTAGAAAAACAAATTGAAGAGGGAAAATAATATGGACATAAAGAACATAAAGACAGCAGAACTGGTAAAAAAATATAATTTTAAGTTTTCAAAAAGTTTAGGTCAAAACTTTTTAATTGATGATTCAGTTCCAAGAGATATAGTTAGTGGTGCTGAAGTATGCAAAGATGATTTAGTTATTGAAATAGGTCCAGGAGTTGGAACATTAACAGCACAATTATTAAATACAGCTAAAAGAGTTGTTGCTATAGAGTTAGATAATGATTTAATTCCTATACTAAGTCAAGAGTTAGGTGATAATCAAAACTTTACATTAATACATAATGATGCCTTAAAAGTTGATTTCAATGAAATAATAGGGGATGAGCAAAGTGTTAAGCTAGTTGCTAACCTTCCTTACTATGTAACAACTCCAATTATTGTAAAACTGCTTAAGGAAAAATATAACTTTAAGTCATTAACTATAATGATTCAAAAGGAAGTAGCAGAAAGAATGGCAGCAGAACCGGGTAATAAGGATTATGGTGCATTATCTTTACTAGTTCAATATTATTGCAATACTGAAATAGTAAGAAAAGTACCTCCAGCTTGCTTCATACCAAGACCAAAGGTTGATTCTATCGTAATAAGATTAGAAAAGCTAGATAATCCAAGAGTAGAAGTACAAAATGAAAAATTATTCTTTGATATTATTAGAAATGCGTTTAATATGAGAAGAAAGACATTATGGAATGGTGTTAAAAATATAGGACTTCCTAAAGAAAAGTTGGAAGAAGCATTTAGTGAAGCAAATGTTGACCCTAAGAGAAGAGGAGAAACTTTATCTATAGAGGAATTTGCAGCATTAGCAGATGCTATATATAGCAGAATGAAATAAAAATAATAGGCTATGACGATACTTTGTAATAGCCTATTATTTTTATTAGTTAAATAGTGCATATCATTTCACTAATGCACTTAGTTAAGTCGCCATAAATTAGCGAAGTGACTTAATTAATTAGCATAGCTTTAATTTTCATGTATTGAGAACATATCTGTTTATAGTAAGCATATAATATAGGGAATTATTTTAACTTGGAGGTTTTAAGAGATGGCTAGTAATAGCAGGCTATATAGAAACTTCATTATTTTGCAGGAAGATGAACGTGGATATGCTAGTGCCAATGATAAATCACTGTCAGGGTATGCAAAGATTGAAGCAAAGGGAGATATATGTAAAATATCTTTTTATGCTCAAAACCTCAGAAAAGATGAAGATAAATACAATATGATGCTTATATGTGATAAGAAAGATAACAAGCAAATAGTAGATTTAGGTAAGTTAGATGTAAGCATTGCTGGAAAAGCAGATTATACTAAAGAATATAATGTTGATAACATTGCTGGAATAGAGCTTTCTTTAGATAAGATTTCTGGAGCAGCCATAGGTAAATATAAAGATGGTGTTCCAATTTTTATTATGTGTGGATTTTTAAATGGACAACAACCTTGTGAGGATTGGAAGAGTTATAAAGTAATAAAGGCTAAAAGTGATAAAGAACTAGAAAAGAAAATACATTATAAAGAACAAAAGAAGCATGATAAAAAAGAAAAGAAGGATAAATGTGAAGATAGGGAAGAAGTAGTTAATGAAGAAATAAACTCAATAAATGAAGGTTCACTAAAGGTTGAAGAAGAAAAGAGAGTTGAATCCGTTGAAGAAAAAGATAGAGAAGAAGAGTTTGCTGAAGAAAAGAGGGAAGAATCACTAGAAGAAGTGGAGGCTTCTAGGGAAGAGAAGACTGAAAAAGTTAAATTACAGGCAACTATAGAAGAAAATATTCAAACAGACCATCCAAAAGAAAATCTTAGAGGAAAGTTTGAGGATTATGAAGAGCTCATAGAAGAAAGTAAGGAATTTAATCCAAGAAATAGTAAGATAAGAGGAACTATCGGTGAGTATTTTGAATCCATTGCAGAAGGCTTTGAAGAAGATGAAGGCTATGATGAACTTAAATACTGTAAATGGTATAAGGTTCCTGTACATGATTTATATGAAATGTGTAATATGTCCAATTACAATAAATATACATTAGTTTATTATCCAATGCTTAACTATTATCCTTATATTAAGAAGTATAATTATTTTAAATTAGGATATAAATGTGATTTTAATGGAAATTTAAAATATATAATTTATGCTATTCCTGGAAAGAAAGATAAAGATGAACAGCCATATGATGGAAGAACAGGATTTGTCACATGGGTTGCTAAGGATTCAGATACAGACATAGGTTGCTGGCTAATGTTCTATGACTTTAAGAATTCTACAGTTGTAGTTCCTATGCAATAAAGTAGAATGATTGTACTTATATTAATTAGTGAGTTCATAAATAATAAGGTCATGTAAATATTTAAATTGCTAATGATAGCAGAAAGTATTATAATTTTTAATAATTGGGAGGGGGCTTATCGCCTCCTAATTATTTGAAAAAAAGTATTGAAAGGAGAGATGAAATGTTAAAAAGTATTAAGCTTAGCTGCTTGACTGTAGTATTAATAGGTATAATAACTACATTTTCAGGTTGTAGTGTAGTAGAAAATATAGAGAAGAAACTAGGATGGAAGACAGATTATTTTCAGTATTTAGATTCTGAAAATGTAGAACAAATAAGTATTCAAAGTATGAGAGATTTAGGATTTAAGTTTATTGTTACTGAAGGATCAGCAAAAAATACAATGTATAACTTACTTTCTAAGGCACAAAAAAGTACAGAAAAGTCAAACTTAGAGCCAGATTATATATTTGAATTTGATTTAGGTGATGAAGTTAAAAAATTCTATTATGTGGTAGGCAGTGAGAGTGGTAATTTCTATAATGATACGGATGTTTATACTGTTTCTAATAGAATAGATGAAGTTATAATACAGAATTTATCATTTATTAGAAAGCCTAAGGAATTTAATTATATTTATTATAAACCAATATTAGAAGTTTTAAAGAAGATTGAACCTTCATTAAAGGATAAGGATTATAAAATAGGTATAAATATAAAAAGTGATGCAGACTGTTTAAAATACATTTTTTCTAATGATTTAAAAGATTTTACTTCAGATGCAGAAAAGATAATTTCTAACGTAGAATTAGTTCAAACCACTACGGCAGGTTATGATGTAGTGATTACTGTAAAGAATAGGGGATATGATACATTAGTTTATAAGACAGCTATAACAGTAAATAATAAACGAGAAAATACTGAAGAAACTTATTATGTAGTGGCACAGTATGAATATAAGAAATGGAATATTTCAATTAGTGAGCCAAATGTAAAACCATCAAATTGGTAATAATTTTTTAATACATATTTTTAGTGAATGAGTAAATAATATTATTATAAGTATGTAGAAAGGATGATTTATATGAAAGCTCATGTTGATAAAGATACATGTATAGGTTGTGGATTATGTCCATCTATATGTGAAGCTGTGTTTGTATTAGAGGATGATGGAAAAGCAGCTGCTTATGTTGATGAGGTGCCTTCAGAAGTAGAAGATGAGGCTAAAGAAGCTGAATCAAGCTGTCCAGTTAATGCAATAACAGTAGAATAAAAAAAGATGCTTGATGCATCTTTTTTGCTTTATAAAGAAAATTTTATACTATTAAAAAAAGTCTTCAGATTTATGTAGAGGATGGTATTTTAAATTATTACAGTTATTTAAAGTAGATAAATTTATATTACTTCCTATAGGTAATAATGTAGGTAAGGAGTTTATTGGAACTGTGCTTACTGAATCATCTTCTAACAAAATGAAGGCCTCAGAATGGTTATAATCTAATATTAAACCTTTCATCACTACACCACCTTAATAATTTTACTTAGTATATGTAAAATAAAAAAAAATATACAAGTAAGGCTATTCTTACTTGTATATTTATAGATATAAATCTTTATAAACAATTTGAAATACTTTTAATGATTCTTCAATTCTTGGTTTTAATAAGTGTCTTCTATGCTGAAATTCCTTTTCGCCTAAATCAGTAAGGTAGTAAATTTTTTGGAACTTCTTCTTAGGATCATCCCACTTGCCGATTACCAATCCGTCCTTCTCAAGCTTTTTTAAAAGTGGATAAATTCCTCCAGTACTTGGAGTCCAAAGATTAGAAGTCCTTTTAGATATTTTATTGGAAATATCATTGCCATTGGAAGGGTTTAGATGAAGAATAAATAAAACATAGATTGGAAGTAGACCTTTGGTAAAAACCTGACCTACAGCTTCTTTTTCTTTTTGAACTTTTTTTAGTTCAGCCACCTTTGCTTTATATTCTTCATAGAGCTTTTTTTCTTCTGCTTTTATATCAATAATATTTTTAAAATCATCCATAATGTTTTACTCTACAAGTTTCACAGAAAGTCCTAATAACCCTGGACCACCATGTATTCCTAATGCTGGACTAAGAACATTTAGCTTTATATTTTCTACATTTGGAAGCTTTGCAAGTTGTTCCATAAACTTTGTTGCTTCTTCTTTACAAGCACATTCTAATACGGTAACTTCACATTTTCCTATAGCAAGTTTTTCTTTTAGAAGATTAGTCATTTTTGAAAGGGCTTGCTTTCTTCCTCTAGCTTTACAGATAGTATAGTATACTCCTGTTTCATCAGTAGTGATTATAGGCTTTAGGTTTAATAATTCACCAATTGTACCTGCAACTTTACCAATTCTACCACCCTTTTGTAAGTATTCTAAAGTATTAACAGTATAGAAACCAGTTATTCTTTCTCTGATTTTAGGTAGTGCTTCAACTATTTCTTCAAAGCTTTTACCAGCCTCAACAAGTTTAACTGCTTCTAAGACAACTTCTCCTTCAGGATAAGCAAGAATTTTAGTGTCATATACATATGATGTCAACTTTGGATGGTCTTCTAAGATTAATCTTAAGGAATTGCATGTTCCAGAAAGGCCGCCTGAAATACATATGGCAATAACATGAGTATAGCCTTCAGATTCTAATTTATTAAGAATATCATCCATAGTCTGTGCACTTGGAAGTGAAGTTGTTGGAATTTCTTTATCTAAATTTAAGTATATTTCCTCTGGTGTAATGTCTAATTTATCTTGGTAATCTCCATGAGAGTAGATTATTCTAAGTGGTAATAAATTAATGTTTTTTTCTTTTATAACCTCTAATGGGATATCAGATGCACTATCAGTTATTATAGCAATTTTTTGCATTTTAATCCTCCTAAACGAAATTTATTAACTTTATTATATCACAAACGATATAGTTATCAATACTGATAATTATAAACATTATCAATACTGATATAGTTAGATTAATGTATGCAATTAAAAATAAAGCATAATATCATATATTAAAATTTTTTTAGAAAATGAGAGGAAATTAAAGATAAGTAAATACAAATTATTTAATGGAATAATATGGGGGTATAATTGAGCTTTGAGATGAATAATATAAAGGGGTATAATTAAGAATAAACACAATATATAGTGGGAAGGAGACAGATGAATGCAATATGTAGTAAAAAGAGATGGAAGGGAAGTAGTGTTTAACAAAGATAAAATAAGTAATGCCATAGGAAAAGCTAGTAAGGAAGTTTCAAAAACATTAAGTGATAATGAAATTATCAATATAACGGAAAAAGTATGCGGAGAGATAGCTAAATCTGAAAAAGTAAACATAACTGTGGAAGAAATTCAAAATTTAATTGAAAAAACTTTAATAGATGAAGGCTATAATGAAATTCAAAGGGCGTATTCTATATATAGGATGGATAGAACACGAGTGAGGGATACAAAATCTGATTTAATGAAAGCTATTAATAGGATTGGCGTGGAAACTGATAGAGACAATGCTAATATAGGAAATAACTTTTCGTCAAAGCTTTTAAGAATAGCATCAGAATCAAATAAGTGGCATAATTTAGCTAATATGCCTAAGCATTTAGCAAAAGCTCATGAAAATGGTGAGCTTTATTTTCATGACTTGGATTCTTATAATTTAAGTATAAATTGTCTTCATATTCCTACTAAAGAGATTTTGGAAAATGGGTTTAATACAGGCTATGGAACTATAAATAAACCTAAAAGAATAGAAACAGCAGCAGAATTATCTTGTATTTTGTTGCAGTCAAGCCAGAATGACATGTTTGGAGGTCAAGCACACCCCGATTTTGATAATGATATGTCTATTTTTATTGATCCTACCAGACAGGAAATAAGAAGCGAGTTAGAAGCTCTTGGTATTGAAGAAGAAAGAATAGAAAATATTGTAGAAGAAAGATTAAAGATGAGAGTTCATCAAGCTATGCAGGGAATTGTATATAATTTAAATACTATGCATAGTCGTGCAGGTCAATAGTGGGCCGTCTAAAATCAAACACCATTGTAGATTTTAGAGTATAAATGAGGAAAATCGGTAAAGACTAAGTATTTGATACAGGAATTGGAGGAAAGGAAATGTGAGTCAGAAAAAACTATTAGAAGAGAGAATAATTGAACTATATAATCAAGGTTTAAGTTTGCAAAAAGTTGCAAATTTTGTTGGATATAAAAGTGCAAATTCAGTAAAAAATATATTGATAAAATATGGAATTCAAAGAAGAGGCACAGCAGGATTTAAAGAGCCTTTTAAAGAAAATTTTTTTGAAAATATTGATTCAGAGGAAAAAGCTTATTTTTTAGGATTTTTAATGGCTGATGGAAATGTTTATGTGAGGAAGCAATCGCAACCATGTATTAGATTAGAAATAAGCGTTAAGGATTTAGAAATATTAGAGAGATTTAAAATGGCAATTGAAAGTAAAAATTCAATCTGTTTTGATAAAAGAAATTGTTGTTCTTTAAAGGTTCATTCATGTAAGATGTTTAATGATTTAGGTAAGTTAGGTGTTATACCTAACAAAACTAAGCATGAAATAATTCCTAATATAAATCAAGATATGATGAGACATTTTATTCGAGGGTTCTTTGATGGAGATGGATGGTGCACTAATACAACATCACATGGTAAAAGAAAAGGATCAAGAAAATGTATTGGATTTGTATCTAACTATGAATTTTTAGATAATTTAAATATTATCTTAAATAGTGAAATTGGAACACGAATAAATAAAGTTGTAGAAAGAATTGGTTGTAGTATGTTACTGTATTCATCAAAGAAAGATGTTAAAAGCTTAAGAGAATATATGTATAACGATGCAACTATTTATTTAAAAAGAAAATACGATTCATGTTATAAAATATATGTTAATACCGAGAGGGATTGAATCACAATTCCTTGTAACGCATAGGAGTTGAGCGATATGATAGCAAAAATACTCCCAAGAGTCTTCGTTATCCTATGGTTGAAAGAAAAGGATAAAAATATATGCTAATCTGGATTAGAATAGACTAATAGTAATATAGTGATTATAAGAGGGATAGCTATATGATGAGGGAAACCTCCAGAGCGTAAGATAAAAAGCTTACGGGTAAGAACGAAAATGTCACAAGTCCCTTTTTCTTCTATAAATTTAGGGATACCTAAAGATAAAGATGCAGCAATGATATGTGAGATATTTTTACAAGAATATGAAAAAGGTTTAGGAAAAGGAGAACAGCCTATTTTTCCTAATATAATCTTTAGAGTAAAAGAAGGAGTAAATAGAGAACCGGAAGATGAATATTATTATCTTTATAAATTAGCTTGCCAAGTAGCAGCAAAGAGAATGAACCCAACATTTATGAACATAGATGCTGATTTCAATAAGGAATACTACGATAAGGGATATATGCCAGCAACCATGGGATGCAGGACATATGTTATGAAAAATATTAATGGAGAGGCAGGATGCAAAGGTAGAGGAAATATAGCACCAGTGACTATTAACCTACCTAGAATAGGAATTGAAGCAAAAGGTGATATAGATAAATTTTTTGAAATATTAAAAAGTAGATTAATATTAGCAAAAGAATCATTACTTCATAGATATGGCATTCTTAAAAAGTTAAGAGTAAAGGATCTTCCTTTTGTGGCTGGTCAAAAGCTGATGAAGGGAGCGGAAAATCTAGAAGAAGAGGATTCAATTGAACCTATTTTAAAACAAGGCACATGGGGCATTGGATTCATAGGGCTAGCAGAAGCAATTACAGCTTTAACAGGAAAGCATCATGGTGAAAGTGATGAAGCTAGAGAACTTGGTGTGAGAATTGTTACTTTTATGAGACAATATACAGATAAATTTTCAGAGGAAACAAATCTTAATTGGAGTTGTTATGCCACACCAGCTGAAGGTTTAAGTGGCAAGTTTATTAAGAAGGATCAAAAAATGTTTGGCATCATTAAAGGAGTCACTGATAAAGAGTATTATACTAATAGTTATCATATTCCTGTAAAGTTTCCTATTTCAATAAAGAAAAAGATAGATATTGAAGCACCTTATCATAAGCTTTGCAATGCAGGTCATATTTCATATATTGAAGTAGATGATTCACCAACAGGAGAGCAGATTATGGATATTATTAATTATGCATATAAAAATACTAATATAAGTTATATAGGAATAAATTTTCATATAAGATACTGTAAGAATTGTGGAAGTAGTATAAATAGCAATGAAAAGAAATGTCCAAAATGTAATAGTATAGATATTCAAGGTATATCAAGAGTTACTGGATACTTAAGCTTAGATGAAAGATTCGGTCCAGGAAAGTTTGAAGAAAGAGCAGATAGATGTTCCCATACAGGCAGCAATATGAATAATTATGGTGTTATATAAATATATAAATAAAGGCATTAATTTTTAAAAGTCTTAAATTTAAGATTAATGAAAATTAGTGCCTTTAGTTTTATTTTAAAAAAGAAATATTACATTGAAGTTATAGTAATAAAATGGTAAAATTGGAATTAAAATAAAAGGGGGCTATAACATGGCAATTAAAGATCCTATAAATGATATACAAGTAAAGATAGTGGATACTACATTGCGTGATGGGGAACAGACAGCTGGTGTTGTATTTGCTAATGAGGAAAAAATTATCATTGCATCTATGTTAAGAGATTTAGGAGTAGATCAATTAGAAGTTGGTATTCCAACCATGGGTGGAGATGAAAAGGAAGCAATAAAATCAATAGTGAAAAGGAATAGAAATAGTAGCAATGCAAAGAGTATAATGGCGTGGAATAGAGCTGTTACTTCTGATATAGAGCAATCTATTGATTGTGATGTTGATGCAGTGGCTATTTCCATATCTGTTTCTGATATTCATATTAAGCATAAGCTTAGAACATCAAGGCAGTGGGTGCTTGAAAATATGATTAAATCAGTGGAATATGCTAAGAAAAACGGCTTGTATGTATCTGTTAATGGGGAAGATGCATCAAGAGCTGATAGAGAATTTTTAGTGGAATTTATTAATGCTGCAAAGAAAGCAGGTGCAGATAGGTTTAGATATTGCGATACTGTAGGTATTATGGAACCTTTTAAATTAAGGGATGAAATTTGGTATTTATATGATAAAACAAAATTTGATATTGAAATGCATACTCATAATGATTTTGGAATGGCTACTGCCAATGCTATAGCTGGTCTTATGGGTGGTGCTAATCATGTTGGAGTAACAGTAAATGGTCTTGGTGAAAGAGCTGGTAATGCTGCTTTAGAGGAAGTATTAATGGCTTTAATTTATGTTTATGGTTATAAGACAGATATTGATACTAGAAAATTTAAAGAAGTATCAGAGTATGTATCCAGGGCTTCTGGGCGATTTTTACCAAAATGGAAGGCCATAGTAGGAGAAAATACTTTTGTGCATGAATCAGGTATACATGCCGATGGAACTATTAAGAATCCAATGAATTATGAAGCTTATGATCCAGCGGTGGTAGGACTTGAAAGGCAAATTGTCATAGGAAAACATTCAGGAAAAGCAGCTATAGTAAATAAATTTAAAGAATATGATATAAAACTTTCAGATGCTGAAGCGAAAGATATACTTAGCTTGGTAAGAGCAACTACTGTTAGATTAAAAAGAAGTCTTTTTGATAAAGAGCTTGTAAGTCTTTATAAGCAATATAAAGAAAAGGAATAATAAATAATAGAGAGAATAGAAGGGAGGAGATTATCATTGGGAAATAATTTGGTAGAAAAGATTTTAAGCAACCATATTGTTGAAGGTCAATTGAGAAAGGGTAGCTATATTGGTATTAAAATTGATGAAACTCTTACACAGGATTCAACAGGGACAATGGCATATCTGCAATTAGAAGCTATGGGGATAGATAAAGTTAAAACTAAAAGATCAGTGGCTTTTATAGATCATAATATGTTACAGCAAGGCTTTGAAAATGCAGATGATCATGAATTTATAAAAACTGTAGCATCTAAGCATGGAGTATATTTTTCTAAACCAGGAAATGGAGTGTGTCATCAAGTATTTTTAGAAAGATTTGCAGTGCCAGGGGAAACATTAATTGGTTCAGATAGTCATACACCAACTGCTGGTGCGGTGGGGATGCTTGCTATGGGTGCAGGTGGTCTTGATGTTGCCTTAGCTATGGCAGGTGGAGCATATTATATAAATGTTCCTAAGGTATGTAAAGTAAATGTCATAGGTAATTTTAAACATATGGTTACAGGAAAAGATGTAATTTTAGAAGTTTTGAGAAGGCTTACTGTTAAAGGTGGAGTTTCTAGAATATTCGAATATGGAGGTGAAGGAATCAAAAACCTTTCAGTTCCACAAAGAGCAACCATAACTAATATGGGAGCAGAGCTTGGGGCAACCACATCAATATTTCCTAGTGATGAAAGGACTTTAGAGTTCTTTAAAGCTCAAGGGCGTCAACAGGATTGGTTTGAATTTAAAGCAGATGAAGATGCTGTTTATGATGAGGAGATAACAATTGATCTTAATACTTTAGAACCATTAGCTGCAATGCCTCATAGTCCTGATAATGTGAAAAAGGTAAATGAAATAGGAAAAATTAAGGTAGATCAAGTTGCCATAGGAAGTTGCACAAATTCTTCTTATGAAGATTTAATGAAGGTAGCTAAGATATTAAAAGGAAAAAAGGTTCATCCAGATGTAAGTCTTGTAATAGCTCCAGGTTCAAGACAAGTAATGGAGATGATAGCAAGGAATGGAGCACTTGCTGATATAATAAGTTCAGGTGCAAGAATATTGGAAAATGGATGTGGCCCTTGCATAGGAATGGGACAGGCACCTGGTACTAATGGTGTATCACTTAGAACTTTTAATAGGAATTTCTATGGAAGAAGTGGAACATTATCAGCAAAAGTTTATCTTGTAAGCCCTGAAACTGCTGTAGTTTCTGCAATTAAAGGTGTACTTACAGATCCAAGAGAGTTAAAGATAGATTTATCTGTTAATATGCCAGAAAGGTTTATTATTGATGATTCAATGATACTTAAGCCGGCTGAAGATGGTACTAAGGTAGAAGTAAAGAGAGGGCCTAATATTAAACCTTTTCCTATAAATAAGGAGTTAGGAGAGAAAATAGAGGGAAAGATATTAATAAAGGTAGAAGATAATATTACTACAGATCATATTATGCCTTCAAATTCAAAACTTTTACCATTTAGATCTAATATTCCATATTTATCTCAATTTTGTTTTAATACAGTTGATACTGAGTTTCCAAAGAGAGCTAAGAGTTTAGGTGGAGGACTTATCATTGCAGGAGAAAACTATGGTCAAGGCTCTAGTAGGGAACATGCTGCATTAGCACCACTTTATCTAGGAGTAAGAGGTGTTATTGCCAAATCCTTTGCTAGAATTCATAAGGCTAATTTAATTAATAATGGAATAGTTCCACTAGAGTTTAAGAATGAAGCTGATTATAATAAAGTGGATTTATTAGATGAATTGGTTATAGATGATATTAAAGAAGCTTTAACTAAGGGAAGTGTTAAAGTTAAAAATATAAGTAAGAATAGTGAATTTGAAGTATTAATAGATTTAACAGAAAAGGAAATCCAGGTAATAAAAGCTGGTGGTAGATTAAATTACGTTAAAAGCTTAAGTTAATGATAATTTTTTATAGTTATTTAAAGGATAAGGAAGCGGAAGTATGTCAAAGAAAATAAGGCTAGCAGGAATTGCATATGAATCTTTAGTTAATGGACCAGGAATGAGAAGGGTATATTTTTCTCAAGGATGTAGACATAATTGTGAAGGATGTTTTAATCCAGATACTCATGATTTTAATGGAGGAGAAGAGCTAGATATGGATGAACTTATAGAAGATGCATTAGATAATCCTTTACTTAAAGGAATAACCTTTAGTGGAGGAGATCCTCTTGAAAGAGCTGAAGAATTTGCTTATATGGCAAAAGCTTTTAAGAAGGCTGGCCTTAATATTTGGTGCTATACAGGATATACTTTTGAGGATGTATTAGAAAAGATGAAAAAAGATAATAATATAAAAGATTTAATTGAAAATATAGATGTATTAGTGGATGGACGTTTTGAAAAAGATAAAAAGGTTGATGGTTTAAAGTTCAAAGGTTCCAGCAATCAAAGATTAATCGATGTTAAGAAAAGCTTAAAAAGTAATTGTATAATTGTTTTAGAATAAGGAATAAAGAACCGTATCATAAATAAATGAGGTTTATAGCCTTAGGCGTTGAATTAATTTGCCTAAGGCTATTTTTATAATTGAAAATATACTACCATAAGTAATAATAAAGAGTTAAAAAATATATTTATATTAATTTACACTTGACAAAAGTGGTGAATAGTAATAATATAATAACAAGATTAATTGAATAAAATTAAATTTGAAAAAATTTAAAAAAGGGGAATTATAATGGGTAAATATGAGAAAATGAAATTAGATAATCAGTTATGTTTTTCATTATATGCAGCCTCAAGAGAAGTAATAAAAACTTATAAACCACTGTTAGATAAATATGGACTTACATACACTCAATATATTGCTATGTTAGTTGTATGGGAGTATGAAAAGATAACGGTAAAGGAAATGGGGCAAAAACTACATTTAGATTCAGGAACTCTTACTCCTGTATTAAAAAAGCTACTTTCAATGGAATTAATAGATAAATATAGAGATAAGGATGATGATAGAGTAGTTATTGTGGAGGTTACTGAAAAAGGAAGAAAAATGAAGGACGAAATCATTGAGGTTCCAGAGAAAATGTATTGTAAGTTTGGCAAGAACATAGAAGATGTTGTTGAGCTAAAGAGATTGTTAGATAATTTATTAGCAACATTTAAGTAAGAATTTGTTGAAATATACATTTAATTAGAATTGATTTTTTAATTAAATGTGTATGTAACAAATTCTATAAATTTAGAATAATTAATTGAATAAAATTAAATTTAATAAAATTAAAAGGAGATAAAATATGAAATTTTATGA
The DNA here is from genome assembly GCF_001916075.1 of Clostridium sp. 29_15. Lineage (NCBI taxonomy): Bacteria > Bacillati > Bacillota > Clostridia > Eubacteriales > Clostridiaceae > Clostridium > Clostridium sp. 29_15. Next base: position 1,690 of record NZ_MNRT01000026.1, on the reverse strand, counting down.
TTTTTCAGCAAAAAAAATGAATGGGCAAGAAGTTAAGATGGAAGCATTTAAAGGTAAAGTTGTATTAGTAGTTAATACAGCAAGTAAATGTGGGTTAACACCACAATTTACTGAATTAGAACAATTAAATAAGAAATATAAAGAAGAAGGTTTAGAAATTTTAGGATTCCCTTGCAATCAGTTTGCACATCAAGATAAAGGAAGCAATGAAGAAATACAAGAGTTCTGCTCTTTAAACTATGGAGTTACATTTAATATGTTCCAAAAGATTGAGGTAAATGGAGAAAATGCACATCCATTATATAAGTTCTTAAAAAATGAGAAAAAAGGTTTATTGAGTAAAGAAATTAAATGGAATTTTACAAAATTTCTTATTGATTCAGAAGGAAATGTAGTTAAAAGATATGCACCTACAGTAAAGCCATTAAAAATTGAAGAGGATATTAAAAAATTATTAAAATAATTATAGGTGATAATGATAAAATGAATGAAAGATATGATATTGCAATAATAGGAAGTGGACCAGCTGCAATATCAGCAACATTAAATGCAAAGAAAGGTTGTTATGCTGCAGGAGATATAGTTGGTACTCCATATCAATATATTAAGGCAGCAGGAGAAGGAAATATAGCAGCATTATCAGCTGTGTCTTATATAGAGCAAATAAAAAGAAAAAATAAAGAGGTATAATTTATAATGAAAGTAGTTAATAGTAATGAATTTAAAAGTGAAATTGAAAAAGATATGGTTTTAGTGGATTTTTTTGCAGAATGGTGTGGACCTTGCAAAATGATTTCACCAATATTGGATGAGTTACAAGCTGAATTTGAAGATAAAATTAACATAATAAAGGTTAACGTTGATAACAGTATGGATATTGCAGAACAATATAATATATCTAATATTCCTGCATTAGTATTATTAAAAAAAGGTCAAGAAGTTCAAAGATTAATAGGATTTTCACCTAAACAGGTGATTAAAGAAAATATTGAGAAACATTTATAAGAAGGAGAAAAAATTATGATATATGATTTTAAAGTAAAAAAGACAAATGGAGAAGAAATACTTTTAGAAAAATATAAAGGAAAGGTTCTTTTAATAGTAAATACAGCAAGTGGATGTGGATTTACACCACAATATGAAGGGTTACAAAAGATTTATGATGAATATAAAGATAAAGGTTTTGAAATATTAGATTTTCCATGTAATCAATTTTTCCAACAAGCACCAGGAAGTGATGCTGAGTTATCAAGTTTTTGCAAATTAACATATGGAACAACTTTTGAAACTTTTGCTAAAATTGAAGTAAATGGAGAAAATGCTTCAGATTTATATAAGTTTTTAAAATCAGAAGCACCACAAGCAGAAGAAGATGAAGAATCAAAGTTATTATACGGAAAGCTTGAAAATCTAGGATTTAAAACTGATGGAGAAGATATAAAATGGAATTTTACTAAATTTTTAGTGGATAAAAATGGTAAGGTTATTTCCAGATTTGCCCCAACATATGAACCTGAGAAATTAGCTTCAATAATAAATGATCTATTAAAATAAACTGTATCGTGGGAATTATAGCATAATTATATATAATATAGGTTGTTGAATAACTAATTTTTACAGATAGTTATTTAAGAAAATATTCTTTGAACTCATAGGTTCCAAGGATATTTTCTACTTTTTATTCCTTGCT
>NZ_MNRT01000025.1:34636-34979 GCF_001916075.1 Clostridium sp. 29_15 | reverse complement strand
TGGTTGGTGCTATTTAGCTTCAGTTCTAGACTTATATTCTAAAAAAATAATTGGCTACGCTTTCGGTAAGAAAATGACTAATGATTTAGTTGTTAAAGCTTTAAAAAATGCTTATTACAATCAAAATCCTGATAAAAATAAGCATATAATATTTCATACAAACTTAGGCTCTCAATATACTAGTAATGATTTAAAAGAGCTATGTAAAGAGTTTAATATTATACAATCATTTAGTAAAAAAGGCTGTCCTTATGACAATGCTTGTATAGAATCTTTCCATTCTTCAATAAAGAAGGAAGAAATCTATAGAAATACATATCGCACCTTCGAAGAAGCCAATATA
>NZ_MNRT01000025.1:0-34597 GCF_001916075.1 Clostridium sp. 29_15 | reverse complement strand
ACATGACTCCAGATCAATGTGAATTATTAGCTAGAAGTGCAGCATAAAAAAGTTTGACTTTTTGTGTCCAAAATATTGACATAAGACCAGTTGATGGTGAAATGGTTGGAGGTGCTATTGTAGTAATTGATGAAGAAGCTCAGCATAATCATCTCGACTTGTTTTATGTTAAGTGTGGTATTCATAGTAAAGGTATTGGTAAGAGAATGTGGGATGAAATTGAAAAATTACATCCGGAAACAAAGGTATGGGAAACTTGTACACCTTATTTTGAGAGAAGAAACATTCATTTTTATGTAAATAGATGTGGATTTCATATAGTAGAATTTTTAAATGAAAAAAATCCTGGAGCTGATATGCCAGAAGATTTTATTGGTGATGGAGGACAGGGGATGTTTTTATTTAGGAAGCAAATGTAATGTGACAACTTCTAGTTTGTATAGATAGAAAATCTCACTTATTACTGATATGGAGAACCGTATCATAAATAAGTGAGGTTTTTATTTAAATTGTAAATAGAATAATGTTATAAGATATTAAAACTCTTACTTGTATTAAAATATGCAGGTAAGAGTTTTTATTTATAATAAAAGAGTAAAGTTTATTAAATAATAAAATTATTGGAGAATAATGTAGATTATAAATATTTTGAAGCAACACATTCAGGACACGGACTTCAAAATGATGATAAAATTTATAAAGAATATATGGAAACAGTGGAAGAATACCTTGATAAGTATATACCTGTAGAAAAATAATTAAGGAGGAGTAGAGATGAAAAAGCTGTTAAATATAATTGGAATATCTATTGTATTATTTATTGCACTGTTAGTCATAATATTATTTATACCAATGACACCCAATAACTATACTAAGGAAGTAAAAACAGGTGGAGATATTGAAATTAAATATTTATCAATGGGAGATTATAAAGTTAAGAAAGTAAAAAAAGATGGCTCAGAAATAACGAAGAAATATTATATTTATTATCCTGAAGAATTAAGTAATATCAATAAAAAATATCCAGTAGTAGTTATATTAAATGGTACTGGAGTTTTGCCTAAAAAGTATAAAGCATTATTCAAACATTTAGCTTCTTGGGGATTTGTAGTTATTGGCAATGATGATGGTAGCACAGGATTTGGCAAGTCTGCTGATGAAACAATAGATTTGATTATATCTGAAAATAGTAATAGTAACAGTATTTTTTATGGTAAATTAGATTTAGACAACATAGGTATAACAGGACATTCACAAGGTGGAGCAGGAGTGTTAACAGCAACTTCTATTATGGAATATAAGGACAAATACAAAACAGCAGTAGCTTTATCTCCAACACACGAAGAAATTTCACATCAGTTTGGGTGGAAATATGATTTAACTAAAATAAATATACCAATATTGATGATAGCAGGAACTAATGGATATTTTGAAACTCAATATGTAATACCAATTGAAAAAATGATTGAAATGTATAATAAGATACCATCATCAAAGGTAATGCTCAGAAGAATTGGAGCAAAACATGTACAAATGCTATATTCAGCAGATGGATATGTTACAGCATGGTTTATATGGCAATTACAAGGAGATGAAGAAGCGGGAAAAGCATTTATTGGAGATAATCCAGAAATAAGAAATAACAAATTATATCAAGATATTCAATTATCAGTGGAATAGTAAAAGTAAAAATGCTCTTTGACTAATAGAAGTAGCAACAATAATAACTACAAAAGGTATTAATTGTAAAAAATAGTAAAAACCTAGAAATGCTAGAAAGGGGGGATGAAGTAATAGTATCCGCAAGTGAAAAGTTTAAAATTATAAAACTAATAATTAATATTTTAGAGGTTAATAGAATTTAAAAAAGATGACTCCTGTTAAATACATAAATCATCTCTTAAATTAGTCTACTCTTTTTTAAACTGTCCTTGACAAGGGGTATAGTTTAAATATTCCAATATTTATTTTTAAATATTAATAATTAAATTTATTTTTTACAGCTTCAAAAACAGGTTCAAAACTACTTTGATTTTCATTAAATAGTTTTATTAACTCTTCTTTTGCTTTAATATATTTAGGATCACATTCATCATATTTAATTATTGCATTACCTTCCTTATGAAACTTCATAAATATTATTGGATGTTTTTTTGCAAATGACTCTAATTCTTCAATATGACGTTCTGCTTTTGTTGCTTTTTTCATCCACCTAAAAATATTTTCATAATTATTCATTTTATTCATCCTCCTTATTATAGCTTAAAATCAGTTGAATCATAAGTTTTTACTTTGGGTTCTCCAAAGTAAGCTTTTATACTTTTAACTTATGGATTATGATTTACATTTTTGTGTTGATGTTTAGTATTTTTCATTTTATTTGATAAAATAATATAACTTAAATTGGTCTTATGTCAATATATTGGACACAGAAACTCAAACTTTTTTATGTTGCACTTCTAGCTAATAATTAGCATTGTTCTGGTGTCATGTAATTAATAGAAGAGTGAAGCCTCGTTCTTATTGTAACCAACCATCAATATATTTAAATATAGCTATATTAGCTTAATCATAAAAAAATAATTTGTAAATAAAATAGTTTGATTATCAAAATAAAATAATGTATAATATCTTTAGCAAAGATAACTTATTAAAAAATAGGAGAAAAGTATATGAAGAAAAAATTAAAGATAATAGGTATTAGTACATTAGCATTAATATTAGCATTAGTTATTGGAGTAGGAGGATTGTTTTTTGGAGAGATTCGTACATTAGTATCTTTTAAACAATTAAATGAGCATCCTTTTTATGAAATGACTTATCATGCAGATTATAATTTAGATGAATTTTTAGTAAATGGAGCTGCAACAGATGATGATCTTGTAAGCTTTGTAACTAAGCAAGTATTAAAAGGAATTTCTTTTGATGTTAATCCAGATGGAGCTTGTAGCACTTTTGTTGCTACTAATTTAGAAGATGAAAATCTTTTTGGAAGAAATTTTGATTATGTACATTCTATAGGACTTATTGTTCGCACTCAACCTAAGAATGGATATAAGTCAATTTCTTTAGTTAATTTAAATCATTTAGGATTAAGTTTAGAAAATATGCCAACTAAGAATTTAATAAATCGTGTTATTACTTTAGCAGCACCATATGCACCATTAGATGGTATGAATGAAAAAGGACTTGCTATTGGTGTTCTTGTTATTGAAGATGGAAAAGTTCATCAAAATACTGGAAAAGTACCTATAACAACTACTTCAGCAATTCGTATGGTTTTAGATAAAGCGGCTACTGTTGATGAAGCTATTGAATTACTTAAAAATTATGATATGAATTCAAGTGGAGAAACAGGTTATCATTTTCAAATTGCAGATGCTACAGGAAATACAGCAGTTGTTGAATATATAAATAATGAAATGCATGTTTTAACTAAAGAAGAGGGATATACAGCAGCAACAAATTTTGTTCTTTATAACAATATGAATTCAGGATATGGACAAGACCGTTATGAAAAAATTAAAGCTAAGCAAGAAGAGACAAATGGAATAATGAGTGAAGATGAAGCAATGGATCTTTTACTTAGTGTACCATCACAGGGAGTAAGACAGGTTGAAGGTGGAGAAGGAATACCTTCAGATACACAATGGTCATGTGTGTATAATTTAGATGATTTAACATTACAAATTTGTACAACTAGAGATAAGTCTAGAACTTATAATTACTCATTAAAATAATGATATTGTTAATTCAGAAATCTTGAATTTTTGTTTGTATGATGATTGTTTGTCAATATTAAAAGAGTATGATAGTATATATAAGAATATAAGCAGAATTTTATATATTTCTATATTTTGCATATATTAATTGTAATTATACAATTACAAATGAAAATTATTGGAGGAATGAATAATGGATAAGTTACCAAATTGCCCTAAATGTAATTCGGAATATACATATGAAGATGGAAGCCTTTTAGTATGTCCTGAATGTGCTTATGAGTGGACTGCTGGTGCAGAAGTTGCTGGAGAAGCTCAAGAAGTAATCAAAGATGCAAATGGAAATGTATTAAACGATGGAGATACAGTTACAATAATAAAAGACCTTAAAGTTAAAGGTGCTTCATCTGCATTAAAGCAAGGTACAAAAGTAAAAAATATACGTTTACTTTATGGTGTATCTGATGGACATGATATTGATTGTAAAATAGATGGTTTTGGAGCTATGAAATTAAAATCATCAGTAGTTAAAAAAATATAGAAAAGATTCCGTATTAATAAGAACTTAATGCTTCAGAAATAAAGTTCATATTAATACGGTTTTTTTATATGTAATAATAAAAAAGTAGTATACTATAATTAAAACGAAAGATAAGAGTGGTGAAAAATGAAAGAAATAATAAATAATATTAAAGATAATGCACTTTTTTCTGGTATTAGTAGAGAAGAATTAGAAGAATTATTAAAACATTTAAATTATTATATAGAGAGATATCCTAAAGGTTCTATAATTTCACAGGAAGATGATAACTGTAATGCTATAGGTTTATTATTACAAGGAACAGCTAATATAGAAAGAATATATCCTAGTGGTAAATCTATAGTAATGAAGAAGCTTTCTTGTGGTGATGTATTTGGAGAGGCACTTATTTTTTCTAAAACTACTACGTATCCTGTAACAGTAATGGCAAATAGCAATTGTATAGTAGGGTATTTAAATAAAGAGGACATCATAAAATTATTTTCTTTAAATGATATTATATTAGAAAATTTTCTGATGCTTTTAAGTGATAAAGTTATTGTACTTAATAATAAGATTAAAAGTATTTCTTTAAAAAATATAAAGCAAAAAGTTGTAGATTATATTTTGCAAGAATATAAATCACAAAAACAACTAATAGTAAATTTAAAAATGAACAAAGAAGAAATAGCAAATTTTATAGGAATTCCGAGACCTTCTTTATCAAGAGAATTAATTAAGCTTAGAAAAGAAAAAATTATAGATTTTGATAGGAATAATATAACTATATTAGATATAGAGAAATTAGAAGAAATACTTTTTCATTGAAAAAATGAAAATAAACTTTGTAACAAATGTTACATATTTTATTTTAATTATAGTGTATTATATAGTATATATTTTGAAAATTAATTTTACGGGGGTTTAAGAAATGGAAAATAAAATGTTTTGTTTTCAATGTCAAGAAACAGCAGGATGTACAGGTTGCACTAAGTTTGGTGTTTGTGGAAAAAGCCCGGATTTAGCTAGAATGCAAGACCTTTTAATATATACAACTAAAGGGTTAAGTGAGATAACAACTAGATTAAGAGCTGAAGGACAAGCTATAGATGGAGCAGTTAATCACTTAATAACTATTAATTTATTTACAACAATAACTAATGCAAACTTTGATGATGAAGTATTCTACAGCAGAGTTAGAGAAACTTTAAATGTTAAGAATGAACTTATGGCAAAGTTAAAAGATACAGCAAACTTATCAGAAGCAGCTTTATGGGATGCATCTTCAAATGAAGAAATGGACAAGAAGTCTGATATAGGAGTTTTAGCAACTAAAGATGAAGATGTTAGAAGTTTAAGAGAACTTATAACTTATGGATTAAAAGGTATGTCAGCATACATGAAGCATGCTAATGCTTTAGGATATGATAGTGAAGAAGTTAATGCTTTCATGCAAAGCACATTAGCTAAGTTATTAGATGATTCTTTAACAATAGACGAACTTATAGCTTTAACTTTAGAAACAGGTAAAGTTGGTGTTGATGGTATGGCATTATTAGACCAAGCTAACACTGAAACTTATGGAAATCCTGAAATAACTAAAGTAAATATTGGAGTTAGAAATAATCCAGGTATCTTAGTATCAGGACATGACTTAAAAGATTTAGAATTATTATTAAAACAAACAGAAGGTACAGGAGTAGATGTATACACTCACTCAGAAATGTTACCAGCACATTACTATCCACATTTAAAGAAATATTCTCACTTAGTAGGAAACTATGGTAATGCATGGTGGAAACAAAAAGAAGAATTTGAAAGCTTTAATGGACCAATTCTTATGACTACTAACTGTATAGTACCACCTAAGGACTCATACAAAGATAGAGTATATACAACTGGAGCAGCTGGATATACAGGATGTACTCATATTAAAGGAGAAAGTGAAGATAATAAAGATTTCTCAGCAATAATAGAACATGCTAAGAAGTGCAAAGCTCCAACTGAAATTGAAACTGGAGAAATTGTTGGTGGATTTGCCCATGCTCAAGTATTTGCTTTAGCTGATAAAATTGTTGAAGCAGTAAAATCAGGAGCTATTAAGAAATTCTTCGTAATGGGTGGTTGCGATGGTAGAGCTAAATCAAGAAATTATTACACTGATTTTGCTAAGGCTCTTCCAAAGGATACTGTTATTTTAACTGCAGGATGTGCTAAATATAAATATAATAAATTAGATCTTGGAGATATCGGTGGAATTCCAAGAGTACTAGATGCAGGACAATGTAACGATTCATACTCATTAGCATTAATAGCATTAAAATTAAAAGAAATATTTGAACTTGAAGATATAAATGATTTACCAATAGCATTTAATATTGCTTGGTATGAACAAAAAGCAGTAATAGTATTATTATCATTACTATACTTAGGAGTGAAAAATATTCACTTAGGACCAACGCTTCCAGCATTCCTTTCACCTAATGTAGCTAAAGTATTAGTTGAAAACTTTGGTATTGGTGGAATAAATAATGTTGAAGATGATATAGAAATGTTTATGAACATGTAATATATTGAATTATCAAAAAGAACCTCTTGGTAAACAGCTAAGGGGTTCTTTTTACAATTGATGAAAAACTTATGCTTGATGAATATGGAATTAATAATATTATCAAGATAGAACTATCTAATTTATAATATAGAAAAGTTATTGAGGGAAGTTATTTAATAGTTTTTTCAAAAACTAATTGACATAAATTTCTACGCATTGTATATTGTAAGTATATAATAAACAGTTGTACGCCGTGAAAGTACAAAAGGGGGGTATTTATGAAAAAAATGTCTTTAATTTCAAGGATATTTATTTGTTTCTTTTTGGGTATTATCTTGGGGTTAGGATGCAATGGTATTGGTCTTTTATGGCCAGTAAGATTAGCAGCTACATTTAGTAGTATTTTTGGTAGCTTCTTATCCTTTGTTATTCCTTTAATAATAATAGGATTTATAGTTCCAGGAATAGCTACACTAGGTAAAAAGTCTGGAAAGGGTTTGCTACTTACAACAGTTATAGCTTATGTTTCAACTATAGTAGCAGGATTATTAGCGTATTTAGCAGGATCAGCCATTCTGCCTAATTTAATTAAGCAGGGAACATTAGCAGAAGGAGCAGCAGTTGAAGCTACTGCCTACTTTACAATAGATATACCTGCTATAATGGGGGTTATGTCTGCTTTAGTCTTAGCTTTTATTTTAGGTATTGGTATATCAAAAGTAAAAGATAGCTCTTTATTAAGGGTTTTTGAAGAGTTTAATGAAATAGTGCTTATGATAGTTAATAAAGTATTAATTCCTTTAGTACCAATATATATTGGTTGTATTTTTGCTAAATTAAGCTTCAGTGGAGAGATATTTACTACTCTTAAGTCTTTTGCCATAGTATATGCAGTATTATTTTCAGTGCAAGCTATATATATATTAATTCAATACAGTATAACTTCAATAATAAAGAAGGAAAATCCTATTAAGTTGATAAAAAATATGCTACCAGCATATTTTACAGCAATGGGGACACAATCATCAGCAGCTACTATTCCAGTAACTTTACAATGTGTAAAAAGAAATTCAGTTAGTGATGAAATAGCAGAATTTGTAGTTCCTTTAGGAGCGACAATACATCTAGCAGGAGATACAATAACTTTAGTAATAACTTCAATGGCTGTAATGTATATGAATGGACAAGTTCCAACATTATCTCAAGTATTACCATTCATTTTTATGCTTGGAATTACAATGATTGCAGCACCAGGAGTTCCAGGAGGTGGCGTAATGGCAGCACTTGGATTATTAGAAACAATGTTTGGCTTTGGTAGTATAGAAAAATCTATAATGATAGCTCTTCACGCAGCACAAGATAGCTTGGGAACAGCTACTAATATAACTGGTGATGGAGCAATTGCTATAATTGTAGATTATCTTATAAATAAGAAAAGTAATGAAAGTAAAGTAGAGTTAGAGTCAATTTAAATTCATTTTAAACAATATTTTAGTGAAAATAATGATATAATTAATGGTAACTATTATTGATTAATTTGATGAATGGAGGGCTAGATATGTTTACTAAAGAAGAACTTTTAGTAATTGAAGATGCATTAAATATTGCAGATGAAAAATATATTAAGCTTATGGAAGAAAGTAAGAATAATAAAAATAAGCTTGTAGCATATAACAGAAAACAAAAAAAACTATGGTTAGTTCAAAATAAATTAAAGAAGCTTTTACAAGAAAAATAATAAAAACATCCAGAGAGAAAGATTCTAATCTTACTTTCTGGATGTTTTTTTAATATATATATTTATCATAATCCACCTAATAAATTCAATATATACCATTATATATTAAAGTTTCGAAATATTTAATAAAATATTGAAAAAAATTAAGAAAATATAGCTTTAAAATAAATTTACAAAAATTTAAAAGTATAATAAGATTTATAATAGTAATTAGTATGAGGAGGAATTTATGATAAAAAATAAAAAGAAAAATCTTTTAATTTTAGTTGCTATAATATTAATTATAGGAAGTGTAGTGATTATAAAAGAAAAAAATAGCAAGAATAAATATAATTCTATTAAAGCAGAAAAGCAAGAGAGCACAGGTGAGGAAGTAAGTGAGGCTCCTAGTTCTGTAAGTAATGAAGAAGGCAATTTGGAAACAGTAGAGGAAGGAGTAAATGAGAAAGCAGATACAACGGAGGTAAAGTATATAAACATTGCACCAGAAGAAGTGAGAATTCCAATTTTAATGTATCATTCTATATGCGCTGATTATCCTGATAATAGTTTGATGGTAGCACCTGAACTCTTTAATGAACAAATGGCTTGGCTTAATGATAATGGATTTACTACAATGTCTTTAGAAGAGGTATACGAAGCTTTTGAAACAGGTAAGGTACCAGTAAAGCCTGTAGCTATAACTTTTGATGATGGTTATGCTGATAATTATACAGAGGCATATCCTATATTAAAAGAGTACGGTATGAAGGCAACATTTTTTATAATAACCAATAATACAGACAAAGATGGTTACTATATGAGTACAGATATGTTAAAAGAAATGAAGGAACATGGAATGGAAATTGAAAATCATACAGCATATCATTTTGAATTAGGTGGAGCCTCACTTGCGGATCAAAAGATGACTATAGAAGATGGAAAAGAATTTCTTAAGGAGAATATTGGAGTAGATAGTAAGTTTTTATGCTATCCAGCAGGTAAGTATGATGATACCACTGTGAGTTTAGATGCACAACTTGGTATTAAGGCAGCGGTAACCACTGAATATGGTTTTGCTAGTATAAATGATGGTTTATATACCTTAAAGAGGGTGAGAATATCACCGATGTCTATGGATAGTTTTAGCAGTATTTTTTCTCCATTTACAGAATAAAAATCATGTGCCATAATTAATTTAATATATTTAGAAATAATAATATTAGATAATAGCTGGCTATTTTTAGTGAAATAATAGATATTTTATTAGGATAACAGTTATGGAGGTAACTATATGGCAAAATATAATAGCACAAATAATGACTTATTAAGAGATTCAAAGAGAAATACAACACCTAAAATATATGGTCTTTTATGTGATTTAGTAAATGATGAAAGGGAAGATTTGGCAGAATTAGTATTAAAGATTGATTATCTTATAGCTTATGCTAGTAATGCAGCAAAAGGCAAAGATTTTCAAGAGGCTAAAGAAACTGTATCTAAAGCTAAGGAAAGAATAAAAATGCTTAAGAGAGAAAATGTAGATGTTTCTCATTTAGAATATTTATTAGAAGGTGTAGAAAAAAAGATAAAGAAGTAAAAATTTCTTTATCTTTTTTTATAAAAATTATTTTCTTTTTCTGCTTTTGTTAGCAACTTCTACATTTACTTTTCTCTTGTTAATTTTCTTTCCAGAGCATTTTTCAAGTATTTGTTTATGAATGCTGTAATCAACATTTACAAATGTGAAGTTTTCTAATATATCTATATCTCTTATTTGACGTCCGCCGACCTTAGCATTATCTTTGATATAGTTTAATAATAATTTTATTGTTAATCCATCTCTCTTACCAGCTGAGAAGAATAATCTAACATCTTCTTTCTTAGGAGAAGCTATTTCGTTGTTTTTGTAATCAAATGATAATTTATTTTTAAATTGGTTTTGTATTAATGATGCAATTACATCTGTTGCATTAAACTTTTCTGTAAGCTCTTCTGCAATCTTTGTAAATCTTGAAGTATCAGTATTGTCTTCAATTATTGTACTTACTTCTTCTAAAAGTATAGCAAATTTGTTATTGTAAATTTCTTCAACTGTAGGTACAGATTTTTTTACTATATTACTCTTAGTTACTTTTTTAATTTGATTTAAGAAACCAAATTCTCTTGGTGAAATTATGCTGTAAGCAGTACCAGTTCTTCCTGCTCTACCAGTTCTACCAATTCTATGAACATAAGATTCAATGTCTTGTGGTAATTCATAGTTAAATACATGAGTTACGCCATCAACGTCTATTCCTCTAGCAGCAACATCTGTTGCAACTAAGAATTTTAATGATCCGTTCTTAAATTTAGCTAAAGTCTTCATTCTTTGAATTTGAGACATATCTCCGTGCATTCCTTCAACCATATATCCTCTGCTTTGCATAGATGAAACTAAATCATCAACACCTTTTTTTGTTTTACAGAAGATGATACCAGCAGATGGATTATCGAAATCTATTAATCTGCATAAAGTTTCAAACCTTTCACTATTATTAACTTCAAAAAAGTTTTGAGTAATTGTTGAGCCAGTCAATTCTTTTCTAGCAATAGCAATATGTACAGAATCTTCTTTTAAATATTTCTTAGTTAATTTTTTGATTTGAGAAGGCATTGTTGCTGAGAATAAAAGAGTTTGTCTTTCTTCAGGAATACTCTTCATTATTTCTTCCATATCATCAATGAATCCCATGTTTAACATTTCATCAGCTTCATCTAATACTAAGAATTCAACTGAATCTAAAGGTAAAGTACCTCTTCTTATATGGTCTAAAACTCTTCCTGGAGTTCCTACAACTATGTTAGCTTTCTTTATGTCTCTTATTTGGTTGTGTATTGGTGCACCACCGTATACAGCAACTACGTTTAATTTTTCATATTTTGCAAGCTTAACTAATTCATCGTGAACTTGTATAGCTAATTCTCTTGTTGGTGCTAAGATAATTGAACTTATTGCCTTTCTATTAGTTATGTTGTTTAGCATTGGAAGTCCAAAAGCAGCTGTTTTTCCAGTACCTGTCTGAGCTTGGCCAATGATATCTTGCCCGTTTAAAGCTACTGGAATAGCTTCGGCTTGGATATCTGATGGAGTAGTAAAGCCTAAATCTGTTATAGCTTTTAATAATCCCTCTTTCAATCCTAAGTCATTAAATGTTAATTTTGTCATATAGTATCCTCTTTCTTTTCAATATATTTTTATTTATAAATTTTAATCTACTAATTAAAATAATTATTCAGCACAACTATTTTTATAACTTATCTTAGTATATAGTAAAACAATAATTTATGCACTAAGTATTTATTGTAAAAATTAAAAAATACTAAAACTTAGTAAATAAAAATGAGTTTATTTGCATAAAAATAAAAAAAATAAGTGTTTATATAGTTGACAAGTAGGAGAAAATAGTTCAAAATATCAAATTGAAAATAGTAATTATGAGACAGTATGAAATTAGTGTATATTGTGTTATTTTATCAATAGAGCAGATGGGCGGCTTAAATACTACCCATTTGCTCTATTTTTTTAAAAGAAAATTGTGAAAGGTGAGAAAAAATGGGAAAAATTTTAGAAGATAAGGTATTTTTAAAAGCAATGCTTACATTGGCAATTCCTATTGCATTACAAAATTTAATAACAACGTCATTAAATCTAGTGGACAACCTCATGATTGGTAAATTAGGAGAAACTCCTATAGCAGCAGTAGGATTAGCAAATCAATATTTCTTTATATTTACTTTATGTATAATGGGTATAAATGCAGGAGCCAATATATTTATGGCTCAGTTTTGGGGTAAGAAAAATGTTAAAGACATAAAGAAGATGTTAGGAATTGATATTACTATTGGATTTATTGCAACAATGATATTTGGTTTGGCAGCCTTTATTTTTCCTCATAAAATAATGGGAATATTATCAAATGATATTGAAGTAATACAGTTAGGTTCACAATATTTAAGGATTGTAGCTATAAGTACAATATTTGTTAACTTAAGTCAATGTCTTTCTTCAGCACTAAGAAGTACAGGACAGCCATCTATACCTATGTATGCTAGTTTAATAGGTGTTTTATGTAATGCAGTATTAAACTGGGTATTTATATTTGGTAATCTTGGAGCACCAAAAATGGGGGTGGCAGGAGCAGCTTTAGCAACGACCATTGCCAGAATAATAGAATTTATATATATTCTTGGTAATGTTTATATAGGTAAGAATATAGTAGCAGCAAAGGTAAGAGAATTATTTGATTTTAGTTTTAAAGATATAAAAGGTTATTTTAAGGTTTCAACTTCTGTAATTTTAAATGAGCTTGTATGGTCGCTAGGTATGACAGCTTATACAGTATCATATTCATTTATTGGCACAAGAGCTGTAGCTACAATGCAAATAGCAAATACGTTAAATAATATGTTTATGGTTATTTGTACAGGCTTAGGTGCAGCAGCAGCCATAATTATAGGAAATAAAATTGGAGCAGAAGAAGAGGAAGTAGCTATAGATTATTCTAAAAGGATTAGTATTCTTGCACCGATTGCAGGGTTTATTTTAGGAATAATAATATGGATAGCAGCACCATTAATAGTGAAACCTTTTGATGTAAGTGCAGAAGCATGTACAGATACTATTAGAGTATTAAGAATAATGGCAATTTTTTCAGCTTTAAGATTCTTTAATACAGTATTGATAATAGGTGTATTTAGAGGTGGCGGAGATACTTTATATACAATGCTAGTACAACTTGGTACAGTTTGGTTTTATGCAGTACCAATAGCCTTTTTTGCAGCTATAGTATTAAAGATGCCAGTGGAAGTTGTATTTTTCCTAATCTGTTCTGAGGAACTTGTTAAAGTATCATTTAGTATTTCTAGATTGAAGTCATGTAAGTGGATTAAAAATGTTATAAACTAAAAAATCTGTATAAGGGAATTTATAATTTTCCTTATACAGATTTTTTTATTGTTCAGGTAGCTTACTAGCTACAATTTCTTGAATTTTTGCTGGTAGCTCTTCTAATTCTTCCTTAGATAAGCCATTAGTTTCAACCATTTTATGTATATAGAAATCTACAGTGCCTTTTTTTATCCATGATCCATTACCATGTTCCATGATCTTGTATGAACCATTAATAGTGATAGGTATTATAGGACACTTTGATTTTGTGGCAAGTTTAAAGCTTCCTGCTTTAAATTCTGCCATCTTAGTACCTTTACTTCTAGTTCCTTCTGGGAAGATAACCATTGAAAATCCCGCTTTTAAGTTTTTTATACCTTTAATAATAGCTTCCCCAGATTTTCTTATGCTTAATCTATCCATAAATACACAATGCATAGCATTCATCCAGCCTGTAACTAGAGGGATTTTTTCTACTTCAATTTTTGATATAAAGCCTATTAAATTAGGAATTGAAGTTAAATATATTGGTATATCAAAGTTTCCTTGATGATTTCCTACAAATAGTACAGTTTTGTCTTTTGGAAGATTTTCTAATCCATGTACATTTACATTTACTCCTGCAACTTTAAGTAATGAATTTGCCCATATACGAGTACATTTATTAGTTAGATTATTGCTTTCTTCCATTCGTCCTTTTTTAGCTAAATATTTAACTCTTAGAAGGAAGGGAATACTTATAATTAAACTTAAGAAAAACCATATAAACCAAATAATCGTTCTTATCATAATAATTCACTCCTATTATATTAGTACATTTTTCAGTATACTATAAATTTATTATGTATTCAAAAGATGTGCGTAGAAAGAGCATAAGCAAAGTTAGGAGTTTTTCATATATTATCAATGAAGATAATTTAATAGAGGGTATGAATTTGAGTGATTTTAATAAAGAAAAATTGAACATTGTCTTTGCTGATGATATAGATAATGATGGAGCAATAATACCTAGAAGATATACTTTAACTCATAGTGATGAAACAGGAGAATTGTTTTTAAGTATAGGAAAATATTATGATTATAGCAAGGTAAGTGAATTAAGAGATGAAGTCTTAGGATGCTGGAGTTGTGATGAGAATAACTTATATTATTTAAGATTGGAAGTGCTTTTAGATACTTGTGGTGATGAAGAAAAAATAGCCATAAGAAATAAAATTTTTAGAAATGAATTACCAATGGTGATTAAAGCAATAATATATGGTGATAGGGAGTTTTTTTTAATTCATAAGGAGTTATATGGAAGTAAGGTAATTATTAAATTTAAATCTAGTAATAAGACTTATAATGCTGTAGAACATTGGGGATATGTAAAAGATTATAAGGTAAAAGAAGCTTATGAATGTAGGTATTATAATGACAAGAATAAGGATATCATGAGTAATACTGTTGAAAAAAAGGCTAGTAGCCAAGAAAATATCAGTATGGAAAAATTCCAACCTATAGATATGGAAGAAAACTTAGTTAGTTATCCAACACCATTTGCACCTAGAATGAAGTATACAATTCCAGTTAATCCACAAATTAATCTACAAAATAGATGTTCAATCATTGAAGGAGCTTTAATGGATATGCTTTTTCCTTATATAGAAAATCAGGTGTTTTTAACTTTTGGTAAAAATACTCCTTTTTGCTTAAGGCAAGGAAGAATTTTAAATGCAAGGGTTATATCTAGCTATGGACCATGTAGGCAGCAATATGAAATAGTAGTGGGAATAAAAGCAGGAAGAGTACCTACACCATATGATAATCTCATAATAACATTTTTAATTAACAATAATAGAGTTACTGTAAAATCATCAAAAAATCCTAGATTTGAATAATAGAAGAAATTGACATAACAAAAAAGTTATAATAAAATAGTTATTGTAGTGGATATGCTCCTATAGTTAAATGGATAGAACAATCCCCTCCTAAGGGATAGATACAGGTTCGATTCCTGTTGGGAGTACCACTTTTTTTATTGAAAATTGATAATGGGTAATTGATAATTATTTATGTAGGAACTTCTTTGGGAAGCTCCTTTTTTAATGATAAAATTCAGCCCTAAAGCTGAATTTTATCATTAATTATTAATTTTTAACTATTTAGCTCTCTTTTCTAGTAAGTCTTTCCCCTTTTCAAGTCCTAAAAGAATAGCTCCACCAATAATGAAATATATAAAGCTAAATGTGCTTAATGTCATAGCTGGTTTAGCTACTTCTAAAGTTGTAGGTCCCATAAATACTGCGTATAGAGAACCTATCATAAGTCCTAAAATTAAATAAATCATTTGTGATCTATGTCTCTTTAACTCAATTTTTATTATTTTAATTGTTGAAACTATACCTGTTATAACTCCAAGTCCAAATATAACTAGTACAGGTACGTATTCAAAATTAAAAGTAAGAAATTCTTTTATTGCATTTATTATTCCTGTATAAAGACCAAAGATTAATAGTAATGTAGAACCTGATATACCAGGAAGAACCATAGCTGATATTGCTATCATTCCAGCCACAAAAACAAAAATCCCAAGTCCTATAGATAATCCGCTTATTGAAAGGTTTAATCCACCTTCAGAGCCAGCGGCAGGGTTAAAATAAGTTATAAGTGCAACAATTGCCACACCAATAATAGTAAAGATTATATTTTTATACTGTCCAACTATTGAATCTTTCTCTTGTTTAATTATCATTGGTATTGCTACAATGATAAGTCCTGTAAATAATGAACTTATGGCATAAATGTGATCATTAAAAATAGATGATAAGAATACTACAGAAAGTCCTAGTCCTATTATCCATCCAAAGCCAAGTTTAATTAAAAATATTAAAGCTTTTTTCTTTTCTTCCCATGGATCTTTAGAAACTAAAGTATTTAGAGAGTTTATGAAATCATCATAAAAACCTAATATGAAAGCTATAGTACCACCTGACACTCCAGGAACACTATCTGCTAAGGACATACAGAAGCCTCTAATAAAATTAAGAATAATCATAATTCACCTCAAATTGTAAAAAATTAAAATAAAAAGGAATAAAGTTCCCTTTAATTAAATATTATAATTGTATTGCCATAAATATAAAAGTTAAAAATTTTTAACAATATAAATAATTGTTAAAGTTTTCTTAAACAGCAATATTGTAAATTTTATGTTTATTTATTATGGTAAAATATACAATGAAAATTTAAGTTATGATATAATTAAATAAAAATTGATTAAAACATAGGAGTGTGATTTGATTTTGGACACCGGTGTTCAGATAACGATACTTATAATTCTACTTTTTCTATCAGCATTTTTCTCAATGTCAGAGACAGCTTTGATGTCTTTAAGCAAGATAAGAGTAAGACATATGGTGGAAGAAGGAGTTAAGGGAGCTAAGTTAGTTGAAAGGCTAATAGAAGACCCCAACAAATTATTAGGAGCAATATTAATAGGAAATAATATAGTAAATATAGGAGCATCATCTTTGGCAACATCAATTGCAGTAGCTAAATGGGGCGAAGGTGGAGTTGGAATAGTTACATTAGGACTAACAGTAATAGTATTAATTTTTGGAGAGATAACACCAAAATCAATAGCAAAGCAAAAGTCTGAAAGTGTATCACTTGCTGTAAGTAAATTTATTAATATAATTGTTAAGCTATTAAAGCCTTTCATTATATTATTTACAGGAGTTTCTTCAATATTTATTAGATTATTAGGTGGAGATCCTAAAGCTAATGAGCCATTTATAACTGAAGAGGAAATTAAAACCATGGTTGGTGTAAGTGAAGAAGAAGGAGTTCTAGAAGATGTTGAAAAAGAAATGATTTTCAATGTTTTTGACTTTGCAGACGCTCAGGTAAAAGATGTTATGGTTCAAAGAGTAGACATAATAGCAGTAGATTTAGAAGCAAGCTATGATGAAGTGCTAGATGTGATTAAAAAAGAGCAATTTTCTAGAATACCAGTATATAATCAAACTATTGATGATATAGTGGGAATATTAAATGTAAAAGACTTAATTATGGCAGAGCAGAATAAAGAAAAGTTTAAGGTTTCTGATTACATGCGAGAACCAAATTATACTTTTGAATTTAAAAAGATTGCTGAATTATTTAAAGAAATGAAGAAAACGAGAAATCATATAGCTGTAGTCTTAGATGAATATGGTGGAACTGTTGGTATTGTCACTATAGAAGATTTAATTGAAGAAGTATTTGGCGATATAGAAGACGAATATGATGATGAAAATAAGGAAATTGAAGTTATCAAAGAAGATGAATATATTGTTGATGGAAGTGCTAAGCTTGATGTTGTCAGTGAACTTATAGGAGTAAATATGGAATCGGAGGAATTTGATTCTGTAGGAGGGTTAATTATTGGGGAATTAGGAAGGTTCCCTGAGCAAGATGAAGAAATAGTTTTAAATAATATTAAGTTTAAAGTAGAAGAAATAGACAAAAATAGAGTTAAAAAAGTAAGGATTTTTACTTGATAAACATTGGGGCTGTTGCATTTTTGCAACGGCCTCAATGTTTATTAAAAATGTAGAATGAAAAATTTAAAATTATGTTTGAAAGACTTTCAGAAATTTTTTTAAAAATATATTTTTAATTCTTAAATTTTACATTTTTAATTTATAAAGGAGGTGTTTTTTTGGATTATATGGAGATAGCCTTAGGTGAGGCTAGAAAGGCACTAAATAAGGGAGAAGTGCCTGTGGGGGCAGTGATTGTAAAAGATAATGAAATAATAGCTGTAGCTCATAATTTAAAGGAAACTAATAAAAATGCTATGGCTCATGCAGAAATGATAGCTATTGATATGGCCAGTAAGGTTATAGGTGATTGGAGGCTTAATGGATGTGAGATGTATGTAACTTTAGAGCCTTGTGCCATGTGTACATCAGCAATTGCTCATGCAAGGATATCAAAGTTATATATAGGAAGTTTTAATAGGGATATGGGTGCTTGTGGTAGTATATTAAACCTTTTAGATTATAAAATGTTTAATACAGAAGTGAATGTTAATTGGAACTATGATGAAGAATGTAGTAAAATATTAACAGAATTCTTTAATAATAAAAGAAAAATAAAATAGGTGGTGAGGAAATGAATCCAGTAGCTTTTGAAATTTTTGGATTACAGATCAGATGGTATGGGATAATTATTGCAGGAGGAGTATTAGCTGCATTTTTATTATCAAGTGTACTAGCAAAGAAAAAGGGAGTGTCATTTGATGATATAGTTGATGCATTCATATGGGCTTTTCCGATAGCAATAGTAGGTGCAAGGGCATATTATGTAGCATTTGAGTTTAAAAACTTTGATTCATTTGCAGATATGATTAATATCAGGACTGGTGGATTAGCTATACATGGTGGTCTTATAGCAGGAATAATTACAGCGTATATAGTATTAAGGATTAAAAAGGTTAATTTTTGGGAATACATAGATGTTGTTATACCGGCAGTTGCATTAGCACAAGGAATAGGAAGATGGGGTAATTTCATGAATCATGAAGCCCATGGTGGTGCTGTTTCATCAGATTTTATAAGTAGATTCCCTGAATTTATACAAAAAGGAATGTTGATAAATGGATCATATTATCATCCGACTTTCTTATATGAATCTGTTTTTGATGTATTAATATGTTTAATATTAATTTACATCCTATTTAAAAAGAAAAAACAGCATGGAATTGTTTTAGGAGCTTATTTGATCCTCTATTCTTCTGCTAGATTCTTTATTGAAGGGCTTAGAACGGATAGTTTAATGTTTATGGGCCTTAGAATAGCCCAAGTTATAAGTATAGTGGGAATAATTTTAGGGGCAATTATAATATTTATATCTATTAAGAAAGCCAAAAGTAATAATATATAATATTTAACTTTTTTTTAACCTCTGGAGGAATAAGTAGATTTTATCTTTAAAATCTACTTATTCCTCTATTTTTTTATAGTTTTAATAATAAAAAAACAAAAAGTAAAAAGAATATTTTACTTTTTAACAGAAAAATTAATAAAAAGTCGCTTTTTGACTAAAATATGGAATATAATAACAAAAATCATTAATAAAATTAATAGTAAAAAATTAAAAAATAAAAATGTAAATAAAATAATTTACTTTTTAAAAGGGTATGGTATACTTAATTTTGCGCTGAAAAAGCAATTTTTAAGTGTGGGAAAGGATGCAGAAAGATGGATTATGGTGAAATTTTATCTTCAGGAAAGAAAATAAAGAGAATAAGAAAAGAACTTGGGCTTAAACAGCATGAAATTACTAAGGGAGAAGTTACCCGTAATTTAATAAGCATTATTGAAAATGACAAGGCAGCTTTAACTGAAAAGGTAGCTAAAGTAATAGCTGATAATATTAATATGGCTTGTAGTGAGCAAAATATAGATTATCATGTAAGTGCCAAATACCTTTTAGAAAGTGAAGAGTATCAGGCTGAAAGAGTTGTGGATAAGTATTTAGAAAACTTGGCTGTGGATAACTTGCAGATAGTAGATGAAATTGAAGAGTTCTTAATTATTTATGACCTTACTGATAAAAAAATAAGTATATATGAAAAGATTGGTGATCTTTATAATGATATAAAGGACTATTATAAAAGTTATACATATTATATAAAGGCTTTTGAAAGCATTAAAAAAGATAAGATTGATGATAGGGCAGCTATTTTAATTTTAAAGTTAATTAATTGTTGCAAAGTTAATGATAAATTCAAGGAAGCTTTAGAATTTTGTAAGCTACCACTAAAAAATGAAACTTTTATTTCTATGGACATAAAGTTAGAGCTTTTATTAAATAAGGCAGAAATACTTATGTTACTTAAGGAATATGATTATTCCTTAGATGAAATTGAAAGCATTGAAGAATTTACTGAAGAATTTACTGAAGAATATTTATTTGATTTAAATATATTGAAGGGACAATGTTACAGAGAAAATAAGTACTATAGGGATGCTTTAGAGGTTTATAGGAGTCTTAAAGTAAAAATTGAAAACTTAGATAAAAATAAGATTCTTTACATAAATATAAAAATAATAGCAATATACATTTTGCTTAGAGATAATAGGAATATTAGAAAGTATATTGATGAATCTCTAATGCTCATAAGTTCTAAGAGAGGATTATATAAGGAAGAGAAGGGAGCAGATATTTTTTCTGGTTTAGCTAAAGGTTTTAAATTTATTAATGAAGATGAGAAGGCTGCAGAGTATTATAATCATGCTATTTATAGTGCAAAAAGAAATAAGCAGTATACAATACTCCTTGATTCACTAGAAAATTTATTTGAAATTTATGAAAAGAAGAAAGATATTGATGAAATAGACAATATAAAGAATGAACTTTTAGAATTAATATCTACTAAGGCTCTAAATAATGAAAATAAAATGATATTTAAAGTCATAGGATTTTATAATGTTATGGATGATAAAGAGAGTATTGAAGGAATTGTTAGCTTTATTTTAAATCATCAATAAATTTCAGAAGAAAAATCAAGAAAATCTTTCTATTGAACAACTAAAAGAATTATGTTAGAATGTAAAAGTATAAAAAGTAAATATAATTTTATAGAGCTTTTTATACTTTATATTTTATCAGTATAAATATTATGGAGAGATGTCCGAGTGGCCGAAGGAGCACGCCTGGAACGCGTGTATAGGGGAAACTCTATCGTGGGTTCAAATCCCACTTTCTCCGCCAATGCCGTGCTAGATGGGGAGTCAGCGGTGCCCTGTAACCTGCAATCCGCTATAGCAGGATTGAATTCCTCACCTAGGCTTTAATCTATATGGTCTGCCCCTTTGCAAGTGATGTTGAGGGTTGGGTCCCATGCGACGTAAGACTGTGAACCTCGTCAGGTCCGGAAGGAAGCAGCGATAAGCAGCCCCTGCGTGTGACATGGATAAATCTTGCCTGAGTCAACTACAAAGGTAACGCATATAGATTTCTGTCAAAGTGAGGTGCACGGTTCTACATATACCTTTCTTTTTGGAAAGAAAGGATTTTTTAATGTTTAGAACTTTTTAGTTATAAGTTTAAAAACTTATAAATTTTGTGTGACTAGCAGCATCATATGTTGTTTATTAAATAGTCAATTAATTTTGGTTACTCTTCAATAGGATTAACAATATAGGACAAAGAACAATAGGACAGAAAAATAGGGAAGCTTCATCTGAACTTATGAAGTCTTCCCTACTTTTCTATCTTTTTTTAAGTTTAAGCTTTTTTTATATAATTAATAAATTTATACTGTAATCCATCTTTAGCGTTAGTTAAGATATGTGAAGAATAATCCACAGCCCAATTTTCTAAATCAATCTGTGGAAAACTTGTATCACCTGAGAAATCTTTTAGTACTTCCGTTAAATATATCTTATCTGCATGTGGTAAAAATTCTTTATAAATTTCTCCACCGCCAATTATAAAAGCTTCCACAGGGGAATTTTTATAATTGTTGATAATTTGGTCAGCGTTGTGGATAACTTCTACATTTTCATTATCCACAGAAAAATTCTTATCTCTAGTCAAAATTATATGCTTTCTATTAGGAAGCACTCCAGGAAGTGATTCAAAAGTTTTTCTACCCATAATTATGGTATTGCCGCTTGTTATTTCTTTAAATCTTTTTAAATCGTCAGAAATATGCCATAAAAGTTTGTTATTTCCGCCAATTATATTATTTTGAGCTTTGGCTACTATAATGGAAATCATTTTTACACCTCCTCTTTATTTTACTATATTCCTAAATCAAATTTTAATTGAGGCTTAACTGGGTCGTAATCTATAAGTTCAAAATCATCAAGAGTGAAATCATAGAAATTAGTCTTGCCTTCTTTAAGTATTAATTTTGGTTGTTTTTCACTAGGTGTTCTAGAAAGAAGCTCTTTAGCTTGATCAATATGTCTGTCATAAATATGTAAGTTATCTACAACATGCATAAATACACCTGGCTTTAAGCCTACATGTCTAGCTACCATCATCAGTAAGGCTACATACTGCATTTTATTTACATGTCCAGCTACAAGATAATCTGACGACCTTTGGTGTAATGTCATATCAAGATATTCGCCTCTGGCAGACCAAACAGTTAGAAATGCACATGGATGAAGCCCGGCAGTTTCTTCGAAGTCAGCATATTGATAAAGATCAATGATGTGTCTCCTTGTGTATGGTTCATTAGTAAGCCCATCTAATAACTTATTCATTAAGTCATATTTTTTTACTGTAGCACCATATCTTTGGCCAATGGTATTTGTGTTATCCACTTCCCAGTCTCGCCACCACATGATATTATGTTTTTCTTCCAAAACAGATAAATCATTGCTTTGATCTTGATATATCCATAATATTTCCTTTATAGCAGATTTTATAGCTATAGGTCTAAGAGTTGTAATAGGAAATTCACCTTTGCTAATATCATATTTTTCTACTATTTGATTAACGTAGATTGTATGAGCAGGTGTTCCATCCTTATAAATAGGTCTGATTTTATGTCCAACAGTACTTGTTCCATTATTTAAAATGTCTTGTATGTTTTCAATAAAAATCTTATCAGCTTTTGATACATAATTTGTTGTCATATGCTCACCTCAAAAATATTAAATTATAAAATTTAAGTATAACATTCTTTTAAAAATTTGAAAATTTCAGTAGTATTTTTTAGTAGAATATTGCCTAAAATTATAGATAATATAGTAAACTGTTTGAGATAAAAGGAATTATTTATTTTCACAAAAACTAGTGTATAATAATAATTAAAGTTTATAAAAAAAGAGAGGTAAGAGATTTGGCATATACTGCTTTATATAGAGAATGGAGACCAAGTACATTTTATGATGTAGTAGGTCAGGAACATATAACAACTACATTAAAAAATCAAATACTTAATAATAGAATAGCCCATGCTTATCTTTTCTGTGGAACGAGAGGTACTGGTAAAACATCTACAGCAAAAGTTTTTGCTAAAGCATTAAACTGTTTGAATTTGCAAGATGGAGAGCCATGCAATGAATGTGAAATGTGTAAAAAGATAAATAACGGACTTGCTATTGATGTAACAGAGCTAGATGCTGCTTCAAACAATGGTATAGATAAAATCAGAGATATTATTGATGATGTTAAATATCCTCCGCAAGAAGCACGCTTCAAGGTATATATAATGGATGAAGTTCATATGCTTTCAGTAGGAGCTGTAAATGCATTTTTAAAAACTTTAGAGGAGCCACCTGCAAATGTAATATTTATTTTAGCTACAACAGATCCTCAAAAGTTACCTATTACCATTCTTTCAAGATGTCAGAGGTTTGATTTTAAGAGAATTAATAAAAATGATATAACTGCAAGACTTAGAAAGATAGTTACTGAAAAGGGAGTTATGGCCGATGATAAGAGTTTAAATCTTATTGCTAGAGTTTCAGATGGAGCTATGAGAGATTCTTTAAGTATATTAGATCAAGCAATATCTATGGGGAACGGAGCTGTAGAGTATTCATCTGTTGTTTCTATGTTAGGACTTGTAACTAATGAATATCTTTTTACTTTAACTAATAATGTTATAGAAAGAAATATTGAAAAATGTATTTCAACTATTGAAGAAATAATTACTTCAGGTAAGGATGCTTATTTATTTATTAAGGACCTTATTGAACACTATAGAAATCTTTTAATGGCAAAAGTAACTAATAATGCAGAAGAAGTTCTTGATATGTCAGAAGAGAATATTGCTCTTATTAAGGAGCAGTCAGCAAGACTAAGAGCAGAAGAAATAATGAGATGTATACGAATATTACAAGAAGCAGAAGGTAATGCTAAGGTTAGTAAGCAGGCTAGGCTTTATTTAGAACTTTCCATAATAAAAATGTGCAAAATTGAGTATGATACGTCAAGTGAAGTTATTTTAACTAGGCTTAATAGATTAGAAGAAAATTTAAAGAACGGAAATATAGCTGTAGCTGTTAAGGAAGGAGTTATGGCTGAAGCTACTAGTATGAAAAAAGCAGCAACACGTGCAAGTAAAGCTACTAAATCTGTAAATACAGAATCATCTGCCATTGGAAATGCTAGTTCTAGGTTGACTATCAATGAAGTGCAAAGAGCTTGGAAGGATGTATTAGAAAGGTTCAAAGCTAAAAGAGCAATGATTATTTATGCATCTATATTAATGGGAAGGCCCATTTCATGCAGTAATGGTATTATAACAGTTGAATTTGATGAAGATTATAAGCTTAGTGCAGATAGATTAAATAAGGCAGAAAATAAAGTAGTAGTAAATGAAGTATTTTCTGAAGTATTTCAAGAAAAATTAAATGTACAGTTTGTATCTAAAGAAAAAAACAGCAATGAGCAAAATGCAGAAGATGTTTTGATGAATGCCTTTGGTGAAGGATTAGTAGATATACTTGATGAATAATGGTAAAAAAATAAGATAAATACTTTATTCTAGTAAAAACTATAAAAATACTTTATAATATGAATAGACTTTTTATTTAAGAGGAGGATTTTTTATGGCAAGAGGAGGATTTCCAGGCGGCTTCGGCGGAGGAAACATGAATAACTTAATGAAGCAAGCACAAAAGCTTCAAAAGGAAATGGAAGAAATGCAAAAAAACTTAGAAAACAGCGAATATGAAGCTTCAGTAGGTGGCGGAGCTGTTGTCGTAAAAGTTAGCGGTAAAAAAGAAGTAACATCAATTAAAATAAAAGAAGAAGTTGTAGATTCAGATGATGTTGAAATGTTAGAAGATTTAGTTCTTAGTGCTGTAAATGAAGCATTAAAGAAAGCGGAAGAAGCTAGTTCAAATCAAATGGGAAAATTAACAGGCGGATTAAACATACCTGGATTATTTTAAATTTATTAAAGGGCATGCAAGGAGACTTGCGTGCCTTAAAAATTATGAATGGAAGGATGAATTAAATGGATTTTTATCCAGTTGCTATAGAAAAGCTAATTGAAGAATTTGCAAAATTGCCTAGTATAGGAAAAAAGACAGCTCAAAGATTGACATTACATATATTAAATCTTCCAGAAGATGAAGTGAAGGAATTTGCCACAGCTTTAGTTAGGGCTAGAGGTACAATAAAATACTGTTCTATATGTGGAAACTTTACTGAAACGGATCCTTGTCCAATATGTAGCAATCCAAGTAGAGATAAGAGCGTAATATGTGTTGTGGAACAACCTAAAGATATTATGACTATGGAAAAAGTTAAAGAATTTAATGGAACATATCATGTACTGCACGGTAATCTTTCTCCAATGCAGGGAAGAGGGCCTCAAGATATAAAGATAAGAGAACTTGTGGCAAGGATGAATGCTGATGTAAAAGAAGTTATTATTGCTACAAATCCTAATGTTGAAGGAGAAGCTACAGCAATGTATATTTCTAGAATACTTAGACCTCTTGAAGTTAAGGTAACGAGAATTGCTTCAGGGCTTCCTGTTGGAGGAGATTTAGAGTATGCTGATGAAGTTACTTTATCTAAAGCATTAGAAGGAAGAAAAGAAATATAAAATGAAGACTTTCTGAATAAAATTTAAATATATGGAAATAAATAGAATAAATATTTTTAATTTCTATTTAAATTTTAGGAGGGAGTTATGAATAAGGGCAAAATTTTAAATTTTATACTGGCAAGGTATGAATATGAGGATACTTTAGATGATGAGCTTTTAGAGTCTATTAGGGAAACAATAGAAGAAATGCAAATAGCCCAATGTATGTTCAATTATGTAAATGACCCTAAATTAATTGAAGCTGCCATATATAGAGAAGATGCAGCAAAGAAAAAATTTGAATATCTTTTATCGCTAGCTAAAGAGAAGCAAATGAATAAAAAGATAGATATGTAATGAATTTTTTTAAATTATGTAGCATAATAATAAGTACTATATAGGGGGAGAAAGAGGGGAAAGTTAAATGATAAGTTTAGATATGATGGTATATGCATTAATTGGATTGGCATTATTGTTCTTAATAATAAAATTACTTAAATGGCCATTAAAGATATTAATTAATGGTATTTTAGGAATTATATTATTATATATATCAAATATAGTGGGAAGTTATATAGGGTTTGTGCTACCTATTAATGCAATATCAGCACTTGTAGCAGGTTTTTTAGGCATACCAGGAATAATATTTTTAATATTATTTCAATTTTTTGTATAATTTAATGATTGTTAAAAAAACAGGAAGGGAGCCTTTTTAGGTTCCCTTATAAGTTAAAACAGATATGAATTAAAGAAATAAGTTGTTAATGAATGAAAACTCTATATATTAAGTAATTTATGCACAAGGTAAAAAAGTGATACAAAAAATTTAGGTGTAAGCACTACATCCGCTTACACCTGTTTAATATGTGGATAATTTAACTTAAAAGCAAAGAAATTATCTACAATAATAACTTGCCCATTATTTATAAAAATATGCACAATTAATGTTATAATTTAAGAAGAAAAGTAAGTTAATATATAATTGTAGGATATTATGTAATATGAGGTGATAAAGATGCCAGCAGGCAATGGAGTAAATTGTTTATACTGCCCAGAAAGAGAAGTAGGTAGATGTGAAGGTAATGATACAGGATGTTTATGTTTTAAATGTCCAAGACATTTAGGACAATGCAGATGTGTGAAGTATTGTAGGGAAACAGAGTCAGTTTTAATTTTTGATGAGAGATAACAAAATATTTTTAATGTTTTAAAGGGTTCAGAAGATAATCTGAATCTTTTTTGTTTGCAGAAGAGAATATATTATTTTTTTATTAATATCATAAATATAACTTTATGAATAATATAACAAGATAAGAGTAAATAAATATAAAGTATAGCACTAATACTAAAATTAATATAATAGTAACAGGCTATAGCAGTAAATAAGAATATAATGGGGGAATTTCATGCATAAGAAATTATTTATTCCTGGGCCAGTGGAGGTTAGACAAGAGGTTTTAGAAAAGATGTCAACACCTATGATTGGGCACAGAAGCAAAGAAGCATCAGAATTACAGAGACACATAAGTGATAATTTAAGAAAGTTATTTTATACACAAAGTGATATATTACTTTCTACATCATCAGGTAGTGGTCTTATGGAAGGGGCAATAAGATCATGTACAGCAAAGAGAGCAGCAGTATTTTCTGTGGGGGCATTTGGTAAACGGTGGTATAAGATGGCCATAAGTAATAATGTTCCTGCAGATATCTTTGAATTTGAAATGGGGAAGGCAGTAAAGGTAGACAAGGTTAAAGAGGTTTTAAATACAGGAAAGTATGATTTAGTAGCAGTAACTCATAATGAAACATCAACAGGAATAATGAATCCTATCAAAGAAATAGGTGAAGTTATAAAAAATTATCCAGAGGTAGTTTTTATTGTAGACACAGTAAGTTCTGCTGGTGGTACAAAAATAGAAGTTGATAATTGTGGAATAGATGTATGTTTGACATCATCACAAAAGGCTTTAGGTCTTCCACCGGGATTATCAGTATGTACTTTTTCAGAAAAAGCAAAAAATAGGGCTGAAAATGTTAAAAATAGGGGCTTTTATTTAGATTTGCTTGCTTTATATAAATATTTAAAGAAGAAAAATTATCAATATCCTTCAACACCATCTTTATCACATATGTTTGCCCTTGATTATCAGCTTAATTATATATTAAATGTTGAAGGATTAGAAAATAGATTTAAAAGGCATATAGAAATGGCTGATATAGTTAGGAATTGGGGCAGAAAGTATTTTGAACTATTTCCTGAAGAGGGTTATTTGTCTAATACATTAACTACTATTAAGAATACTAGAGGAATAAGCGTATCAGATCTTAATAAAGAATTAGCAAAACGAGGTTTTCAAATTTCTAATGGATATGGAGATTTAAAAGAAAAGACATTTAGAATAGCTCATATGGCAGATATCACTGTAGATGAAGTGAAGGAGCTCTTAGATAATATCAATGACATCCTAGATTTAAAATAATTTATTATTCATAATTAATATATTGGGGGGATTTTACCTTGAAGGTATTGGCCAATGATGGTCTTGAAATAAGTGCAATAAATGAAATAAAGAAAAATGGTATATATATAGAAACAAACCATCTTGATAAAGAGGAATTGATTGAGAATATAAAGAATTATGATGTGCTAGTAGTAAGATCTAACACTAAGGTTACCAGTGATGTTTTAGAGGCAGGAGCAAAAGGAAATTTAAAATTAGTGATTAGGGCAGGAGTAGGAATTGATAATATAGATTTAGATTATGCTAAAAAAGTAGGAATTAAAGTTAGTAATACTCCTGATGCTAGTTCAGATTCAGTGGCAGAATTAGCTTTAGGGCATATGTTTTCTGTTGCTAGGTATATAGCAGTAGCAAATTATACAATGAGAAATGGACAGTGGAATAAGAAGCAGTACAAAGGTAGTGAAATAGCTGGTAAGATTCTTGGAATAATAGGTATGGGGCGCATAGGGAAAGCTTTGGCAGGAAAAGCAGAAGCTTTAGGTATGAAGATAATATATGCAGATGTTTTAGGAAAGCAAGATAATCTAGCTTATGAATTTATGGATTTAGATAATCTTTTAAAGGTTAGCGATTATGTATCATTACATGTTCCATATGATAAGGATAAAGGAGCTTTAATAAGCAGTAGAGAAATATCAATGATGAAGGAGGGTGCAGTTATAATTAATTGTGCTAGAGGAAAGGTGGTAGATGAAGAGGCGTTATTAGAGGGATTGAATTCAGGAAAATTAGCAGGAGCAGGGATAGATGTATTTGAACAGGAGCCTAGTAAAAATACAGAATTAATTAATCATGAACGTGTAAGCGTAACACCTCATATAGGAGCTTCTACCAAAGAGGCTCAAGAAAGAATTGGAAAAGAAGTAGCAGCTATAGTAATTAATTTTAATAAGTAATTTTTAACATAAGGGAGGTATTAAATGTGGCAATTATTAGACCTTTCAAAGCATACAGACCAGTTAAAGAATATGTAAAAGATATTGCAGCTTTGCCTTATGATGTTATGAGTAGCAAGGAAGCCAGAGAGATTGTAAAGAATAATAAATATTCCTTTCTCCGTGTTGATAGGGCAGAAGTAAATCTAGCTGAAAGTGTAGGTGAATATGATAAAGTTGTATATGATACAGCTAATCAAGTGTTAGAAAATATGATAGAAAAGGGGCTATATATACAAGAAAAAACACCTGCTATTTATATTTATCAGCAAATAATGGATGGAAGAGGGCAAAAAGGAATAGTGTGTTGTACATCAGTTGATGATTATATTAACAATATTATCAAAAAGCATGAAAGGACAAGATTACTTAAAGAAATAGATAGAGTTAATCATGTAGATATATGTAATGCTAATACAGGGCCTATATTCCTTACTTATAGGAATAATGATGAAATATCATCAATAGTAGAAGAGTGGAGTAAGAAGGTGCCTGTTTATGATTTTATATCAGAAGATGGTAATGGACATAGGGTGTGGATAATAGATGATAATATAATAATAGAAAAATTAGTTAAATTATTTAAGAGTATAAAATACTTATATATTGCCGATGGGCATCATAGATCAGCTTCAGCTGTAAAAGTTGCTTTAAATAGAAGAAAGCAATTAGGTAAGTATACAGGAGATGAAGAATTTAATTATTTTTTATCTATAATATATCCTGATACAGAGCTTAAAGTGTTTGATTATAATAGGACAGTTAAGGATTTAAATGGGCTTAGTGAAGAAGAGTTTTTTAGCAAGGTTAAAGAATCGTTTTATCTGTCTAAATCAGAAGGTAATAAGCCAGTAACTCCGAAGAATAAACATGAATTTGGTATGTATATGAATAAGCAATGGTTTATTTTAAGAGCAAAGGATGGCTCTTTTGATGAAAATAATTCTATAGATAGTTTAGACGTATCAATACTTCAAAATAATCTCTTGAATCCTATACTAGGAATAAGTGACCCAACAAAATCAGAGAGAATAGAGTTTATTGGAGGCATAAGAGGTCTTAAGGAGTTAGAAAATAGGGCAGATACTGATATGAAAGTGAGTTTTTCTATGTATGCAACCACTATAGATGATATTATGAATGTTGCAGATAATGGTAAAACAATGCCACCTAAGTCTACTTGGTTTGAACCTAAGCCAAGAAGTGGTATATTCATTCATAAATTTTAGTAATAAATAAAAGGAACGGTAATAATAAACAACTGTTCCTTTTATATTTATATTATAGGCTTGTAACCATTTCTTTTAATATAGCAGTTGAATGTTTAACAGCTATAGGTGTGAATTTTTCAAAGTCCATATGTGCTCCGTTATTTGCATTGTCAGATATTGATCTGATTACAACGAAAGGAATAGAGTTTAAGTAACATACATGGGCAATACTTGCACCCTCCATTTCACATGATAAAGCACCAAATTCTTTTTCTAACCATTGGATTTTTTCAAGAGAAGCAACAAACATATCTCCAGAAACAATTCTTCCTGAGAAGGTATTGAAATCTCCAGCTTTATCACAAGCAGATTTAGCTACTTCTATTAAGCGTTCATCACATTTAAAATCAAATGTATCTAATCTTGGAATTTGTCCCATAGGATCACCAAAGGCAGTAGTATCCATATCATATTGGACTAAATTAGTAGCAATTACTACATCACCAGGATATATTTCTTTACCAATACCTCCAGCAACACCTACATTAATTATATGTGTTACTTCGTATTCACTAATAAGAAGCTGAGTACATATAGCAGCATTAACCTTACCTATTCCACATACAACAGCAACTACGTCTTTACCCCATAATTTTCCTCTATGGAATGTCATTTTAGCTTTTACTGTAGTATCTTCTAATTCCATGTCAGTTAATAATATTTCTAATTCTTCTGACATAGCACCAATTATTCCTAATATCATCTTTACCTCCAAAATAATTATTTTAATTCAACATATATTATATACATAGAGGAAATCATTTAATAGTGTATAAATAATAAAAAATAAAATAGCGAATTCCGATAGGAGTTACTTGAGAAAAATGCTTCAATAGTCTAATATTATTAATAAGCAAATAAACGTACATAAAAAGGAGAGAAGGAAGATGGCATTATATCCATTTTGTAGAACAGAACTATTAGTAGGAGAAGATGGTATTGAAAAGCTTAAAAATTCAAAAGTTATAGTTTTTGGTATAGGTGGAGTAGGAAGTTTTGCTGTAGAAGCATTAACAAGAGCTGGAGTTGGGAATTTAGTATTAGTAGATAATGATACTGTATGTATATCTAACTTAAATAGACAAATACATGCCACTACAAAAACTGTAGATATGGTTAAAGTTGAAGCTATGAAGGAAAGAATTAAATTAATCAATCCTGAATGTAAAGTTGAAGCAAAACAAGTATTTGTTACAGCTGAAAATATTCCAGATTTAATAACAGATGATATAGATTATGTTGTAGATGCAATAGATACTGTAACATCAAAA
The DNA here is from genome assembly GCF_001916075.1 of Clostridium sp. 29_15. Classification (NCBI taxonomy): domain Bacteria; kingdom Bacillati; phylum Bacillota; class Clostridia; order Eubacteriales; family Clostridiaceae; genus Clostridium; species Clostridium sp. 29_15. The sequence continues at coordinate 2,617 of NZ_MNRT01000025.1, read as the reverse complement.
CTTGCCTTAGCTGAATATTGCTATAAAAATGAAATAAAGATAATGAGTTCAATGGGAACTGGAAACAAACTTGATCCAACTATGTTTCAAGTATCAGATGTATATAAGACAAAAGTATGTCCTTTAGCTAAAGTTATGAGATATGAATTGAAGAAGAGGGGCGTAAAGAAGTTAAAAGTTGTATATTCTGAAGAAATGCCAATGACTCCTGATAAGGGAAGGGCTGTACCTTCAGGTAAGAGACAAACTCCAGGAAGTATTTCCTTTGTTCCTCCTGTTGCAGGAATGATAATAGGTGGAGAAGTAATTAAAGATTTAATTGGTATAAATAAATAATAAAAAAGGCTTTCTTAAGTGTAAGAGGGCCTTTTTATGTTTATATTGAAGGATTTTGCAAATATTAAATAAGTATAGATAATACTGATGAATCTTTAGTTGAGTTTTATATAGAATTATTTGTATAATAAAAATAGTGAAAATAAATTAGGAGAATATAAGATGGGGAGTCAGAAAGAAGTCAATATTGAACCAATTAAAGGTACTTTGAATGATTATGTTATTAAAGATAAAGATAAAATAGTAGTGGGAAGATTTACTATAGCAGAACTGGATAAAGAAAATAAAAGAAGCACTATAAGGTTTAAATTTTATAGGGAAAATAATTATGAATTATTAAAAGTTTCAATAGATATGATTTTAAAGACTATCTTCAAAGACAGAAATATAAATAAGATTAACTTTTTAGTTAGTGAAACTAGTGATATAAGTGGATTTTTAGATTTAGGCTTTACTTTGGAGTCAATACTTTCAGAAAATCTTATGGTAAATGGAGCTATTGTAGATGAATTAGGCTTAGGCATTACAAGAAATGAATACATAAGTTCAATAAAAAATAATATAGTCTATATTAAGGGCAATAGAGTAATTGTTAGAAATTTTACACCTGCTGATGCAGAAGAGCTTACAGATTACTATATTAAAAATAAAGAACATTTAAGGGAATTTGAACCAGCTAGAGATAGTAGTTTTTATGAAGCAACGGTACAAAGGAAGATATTAATAGAAAGTTATAAGCAGTTAATGGTTGGAACAGGAATGGATTTAGGAATTTATTTAAATTATAAGCTTATTGGTAAGATAAAGGTTTCTAGTATAGTTCATGGGGTATTTAAAAGTGCAATTATAGGATATTCAATAGATAAAGAACACCAAGGAAGAGGTTATATGAAAGAAGCTGTACTGCTTGTAGAGAAATATTGCAAACAGTATTTAGACTTACATAGATTAGAAGCATCGGTGCTTGTAGATAATAATAAATCAAAAAGAGTGCTTTTGAAAAGTGGGTTTGAAGAAATAGGAGTTAATAAAAAATATCTTTATATAAATGGAAAGTGGAGAGACCATATTACATTTTATAAAATATTAGAATAAAAAAAGGAGCTGTGCACTAATTATTTAGTGCGACAGCCCATTTTTTTATTCTTAAACTTCAAAGTTAACTACAGTAGTTTCACCAGCAACAGCTGAACCAGTTGTAACAGGAGTTATTGATTTAGCAGCATCAACATTAGTTATTAAAACTGGAGTTGCTAAAGATAATCCTTTGCTTAATATGAAGTCTCTGTCTATTTTTATTATAGGTGTACCAGCTTTAACTGTTTTTCCAGCTTCAACTAATTGTTGGAAACCTTCACCATTTAAAGAAACTGTATCAACACCGATATGAACTAATAATTCAAGGCCGTTTGATAATTTTAAAGCAAAAGCATGTTTAGTTTGGAAAACTAATGTTAATTCTCCATCAGCAGGAGCAACAACAGTGTCACCTTTTATCATGATCGCAGCTCCGTCTCCAGCCATTTTTTCAGCGAAAACTGGGTCTGGTACTTCTGATAATGGAATTATATCACCATCAGCTACAGCAACTAAACAATTTTTTGGTGCTACTTCATCAGCAGTTTCTTTTGATTTTGATTTAAATAAGTTTTTAAAAAAGTTACCCATTTTTATCATCCTTTCAATAAATATAAGTTTTATTATTCATAGTATAGGTAAAATAAAAGGTATAAGTTTAACTGAATATGTAAAACTTATACCTAATCAATAAGATAATTATATATTTTTACCAATATACTGTCAATGTTTATATATAATCATTATTATTATAGTTATAAGATATGAAATATAAAATTATTACAATTATATGCTTTATTCGATGTTAAGTATTTATTATTTTACATAAAAATTAATATATCAAGTAATACGTAGCCGTGTGTATCAATGATATAAACATGGTGTATTATATAGAAAATAAGAGTAAAGTATGAGTAATTTGTAAAAAACGAGAAAATAGATCATAGATAGATATATAATAAGATGATATTATATGTCTTGTCCTTAAGAAATGGACAGCCAGAAGCGATAATACAGTATCAAAAATATGTTTTCAAAATTTTTAAAAAGTTGTTGACATAAAAGTGATAAGGTGTTAAGATAATAAAGTCGCTTGAGGGCGACGAGATAAAATGGTCTTTGAAAATTGAACAGAATATAGTTAATATAAAACCAGCAATTCTTTTAAGTCTTATAAAGACTCAAAGTAATTTGAGCAAAACAG
>NZ_MNRT01000020.1:0-47688 GCF_001916075.1 Clostridium sp. 29_15 | reverse complement strand
ATTTATAATTAATAAATTTAACATATTTAAAGGCTGAATGCTAGATAACATCTAACTTTCAGCCATCGAAAATTTTATACTTTCCTGTACTTTAAAAAATATAGGCAGTTTTTTAAACTGCCTATTCTTAATTATTCACCCAACAAGGAGAATCAAAAGATGATTTTGTAAAATCATTATAAACCATTTTCTTTCTCTTTATCATTGCTTCAACTTCTTCATTTGAACAATTTTCAGCCCATAAAATTGAATATAGGCTTGAATATGCTAGATAAAGCTTTAATCTCTGCCAGAAATCTACTGGGATATACTCTTCAAAATAGCCTTTAAGTTGGCCTTTTGCAAATTCAATACTTTCTCCCCTGGTAAAAGCACACATGGGGATAAAATCCTTATATATATCTTCATAATTAAATCTATTAAAATCAATAATGTATATATTATTATTATTAATTATCATATTGCCTAAATGATAATCACCATGACATAGAGCTATTTTGGCTGAATTTAAAATTTCAATATTTTCTTTAATATATTTTATAAGTCCTTGGTCTTCATAGCTATAATATCTTGAATTTTCATAAGCCTTTGTTCTTTCTATTATTCTTTCTTTTTGCATCTCTATAATTCTCTTAGCATCAGTTATTTTCTCAGCTTCATGTATCTTCTTTAAAGTTTTTCCTGCCTCTATTCCAAGGTTAAACTGTTCTTCCTTTGAGTATCTACCTATAGATTCTAATGCATCCTCTCCTTCTATAAAGGTATATAGCTGCAATATCTTATTTCCACTAATTTTTAAATCAATAAACTTTGGTGTATTTTGGCATACTCTTGAAATTGTTCTGATAATTTCACTTTCTTTTAATTTTTCATCAAATTTTGATATTTCTGAAATCCTCAGCAATAATTTTTTATTATCACTTGTGTATATAATATATTTCCTATCATTTGACCATCCTTTTTCTAAAGGTTCCATTTTTCTAAATAAATGTGAATTTTTCAAAATATTAAAGTCTATTAAACTTTCCATTTTAAACCCTTAATTTCTTTATTCACTCCTTATTTTCAACTAACTTAAATAAAGAAATTGTAAAATTCCTTTTATTATTTAAAGCTTTCATTAAGTATAATTCTTATTTCTTTTAAATAAACATATCTAACTTATTATTAATATTTTATTCTTCTTTTAGGATAATCGTTAATACTATAGGAAAAAATAAAGAGAAGTAATGATTTTAAATATATTTGTTCTTTTTAATCTCTTAAACACCATTATTTTTTCTTCCTTTATAACTCTATGCATTTTTTTACTTGTACATTACTATTGCTTTTAATTTAAGTAAAATCAGCATAAAAAAACAATGCTGATTAATATTAAGCTTTATAATTTATTATTTTATTTAAAACTTTATTATGTTCTAAGTCCTTGCTAATGGCCTGTATGACACTAACAACATCTTCTGCCATAATCCTTTCTTTGCTCTTATATATTCTTCCTTTCAGATATTCCTTTATAAGCTTATATGTATTAATTAGTACATTGACACTTGCCATCATATCTTCTCCCTTATTAAAAGGAATAAGATCTTTAAATATCTGATTTACAAGATAATTTTCCACTACATATGCATAATCTTTTAAAATTTCTTCTATTTTCTCAGTTATATCATTATATAAATCTTTATTTCTATCTAATAATATATTATTTCTATAATCCTCTGCATATTTTTTCAATCTAGGACTTCTTATTTTTTTAATAATATCATTATCCCCAATAATAGCACTAAATCTTTCATCAACTTTCAAGCTTTCTTTAATATATTCTTGATAATTGAATATCCCCTTAGAATAATCTTCAAAAAACTCTTCTAATCCCTCCCAATCGCCTTCTAATTTTAAAGAATCTATTTTACTATAAAATCTCTTTAATATACTAAGCCTCTCGTCTATGGAATATTCACTGCACTGAATAATATTTATTGATAGTATTCTTATTTCCCAAAAATATTGAATCAAACTCTCTGTTCCCGCAAAGGCTTCTGTATCAATTATCCTTCTAATTTCAATATTATCTTCATCTAAGTTTTCATCCACTTCAATAAACTCCATCTTTTCTTTACTCATTAAGGCTAAACGGCATATTTCTTCACAAGAAGCCAAGGCACTTTTTTCATAAATTCCATCAACAATATTAAAAATTCTCGGATAGCTTTTACAAGTTATACATAAATTCTCTTCACCTACACCTCCATGAATATCACATAACATATTCTCATTTAAAAATGGACACATACTACCATCCTTTAATATCATATATCCAGCATTAAAGAAATCATCATTTGTATCACCAACTAAAAATTTGCCATCAACTAATCTTTTTAAAACGCCTGTACTATTTTTATATCTCTCTAAACTATTTTCATCTATATTAATATCCCAACCAGCACAACATGTATCCGTACATTCTGATCCGATACATTTAAATTTCTCCATATATTTAGGTATAAAAGTATTAACTATCATATTTACTCCACTCTCTTTTGTTAAACTCATTTCAACTATCTATTATATCACTTCTCTTAAGCTTTTCCTCTAAAATATTTATAAACAATATAAGTCTTATCTGGAAAATAAAAAAATATCATATACAATGAATTTATAAATAAAAGCCTGGCTAAAATACGCCAAGCTTTTATTACTATTTTATCAAATAAATAACGCAAAATGAGATTATTATTTGTATTATTGCAAATCTAAAAACTACCTGTGTATTTGACCAGTCATTTCTCTTACGTACCTGGTCATGTATTGGAGTTCTTATATTATTTAATATTTCAATTTTTAAAAATCTTCTAAATGATATTTTAATTAGCCCTAATCCTCCATCGATTATAAGCATTAAAGCCACTGGAATATATAATAGAGGACTTCCTGTTTTAAGTATTGCAATACTAATAAATATACCTAATGCACGAGAACCAGCATCACCCATCATTAGCTTACTAGGTGTAGCGTTAAACCAAAGATATGCAAGTACGCAAACTATTAGAATCAATGTAATGTAATTAATAGCTGAATTTGTTCCTTTAACACTTTCTAATAAATAAATAGTGAATAAAGTAATAACTGATAAAGTTCCTGATAATCCATCTACACCATCAGTACAATTGGTTACATTTATAGATACCCACACAAGTATAACTGCTAATATAAAGAATACTATTGGATTTAAAACAATACTTTCACCTAAAATATTAATAAATATTTCACTTCCATTAAATGCTAAGTAAGTTCCAGCAACTAAACATGCAATTAATAAATCTAATGCTCCTTTTTTAAACTCTCCCCAAGGATTTTTTGATGCATCGTCCAAATATCCAGTTAACATAGAAGCTATGGTAAGCACAAGGTATATCAAAATTTCCCAATTAAACTTTCCAAATAGCATAGCTACTATACCAAAAGCCAAGATAAATATAAGTCCTGCACCTCTTGGTTTTCCTGCTGATTTCTTTCCATCATGTGCAAATTCTCTTCCTGCATCTTTAGGAAGCATGCTACTTAAATACTTTAATGCTAGGAACGTTCCAAAAAAGGCACATAATATACCTATTATCTGTACAAATTTATTATCTGTACATCCTGCAATTAAATTAATCATAACAATTTCACCTATTTCTTTCGCTATTTTATTAACAAAGTAATTTTACATTCAATATATATGTAAGTCAACATAATTTAGCTTATTACTGTCATTATTTATAGAAAAAAGGCATATTGTCATATATGCCTCTTCTTTCTATAAATTTTCTATTTCCTTAAGCAACTCTTCAACAAGATCCTCTTCTTTAACTTTTCTTAGGATTTCTCCCTTTTTAAAGATTAATCCAACTCCATTGCCTCCAGCTATACCAATATCTGCTTCTCTAGCTTCTCCAGGTCCATTTACAACACATCCCATTACAGCAACCTTTATATTCTTATTGCAATTCTCTAAACGCTTTTCCACTTCTTCTGCAATTTTAATAAGGTTGATTTGTGTTCTTCCACAAGTAGGACATGAAACAAACTGCATTCCTTGCTTTCTTAAACCTAGTGCAATAAGCATTTCCTTGGCAACCTTTATTTCTTCAATTGGATCACTGGTAAGTGACACTCTTATAGTGTCACCAATTCCTTCTGCTAATAAAGTACCTATACCTAATGTTGATTTAATAGTACCTCTGAAAACAGTTCCTGATTCAGTAACTCCTAAATGAAGAGGATAATTACATTTTTCACTCATAAGTCTATATGCTTTTATCATCATTGGAACATCAGAAGATTTTATTGATATTACAATATCGTAAAATCCTATTTCTTCAAGAATCTTAACATGATTCATGGCAGACTCAACTAATCCTTCTGCTGTTGGTTTTCCATCACGTTCTAAGATTTCTTTTTCTAAAGACCCTGAATTTACCCCAATTCTAATAGGTATATTTCTTTCCTTTGCTGCTTTAGCAACAATCTTCACTCTTTCAATGCTTCCTATATTTCCTGGATTCAACCTTAAAGCTGATACGCCATTTTCTATAGCCTTTAATGCTAATCTATAATCAAAATGTATATCTGCAACCACTGGCATTGGTGAGTGCTTACAAATTTCTTTTAAGCTTTCTGCTGATTCCATATCCGGTACTGCACATCTTATTATTTCACATCCTGCAATATACAACTCTCTTATTTGATTTAATGTTGCTTCTACATCTCTTGTATCTGTATTAGTCATAGATTGAATTGATACTTTGGCATCTCCACCAAGTAGAATATCTCCAACCTTCACTTGTCTTGTCTTTTTTCTTTCCATTTTAATTATCCTTTCCTAAAGCTTAACTGGGAAAATAATATCTTTCAGTGTAACTACAACCATTAATCCCATAAGTATCATAAATCCTACATAATTGATAACCCCTACAACTTTATCTGGTACTTTTCTTCTTGTTATTAATTCAATAAATAATATTATAGCCCAACCGCCATCAAGTGCTGGGAATGGTAATAAATTAAATACTGCTAAGTTAATGCTTATTACACCTAAGAAATAAGCTAATGTCTGAATACCACTTTTTGCTGCTTCACCAGACATTCTTATGATAGTAACTGGTCCACCTACATCAGTTTTTAAATTTAACTTACCAGTAACTAATAGCTTTAAGCTTTTATAAGTTTGCTTTACCATAGTTATTGTATAATTATAAGTGTATTTTAAACTTTCACCTATAGTTGGATTAGTTACTCTTTCGTAATAAAATCCCATTAAATATGATCCTCTAGCTTCATCAAGCTTAGGAGTTACATTTAAATCTAATTTCTTTCCATCTCTATTAACTACTAAATCTAGAGATTTTCCTTTACTTAATTGAACTTCTAAAAGAATGTCATCAGTCGTTCTAACATTTACTCCATTAATTTTTGTTATGATGTCTCCCTTTTGAAGACCTACTTCTTGTGCTGGAGAGTTATCCATAACACTATCTACAACATTTTTAGAAAATCCAACATTACTAAAGTATAAAGCAAATATAAGTATGGCAAAAACCACATTCATAAATGCACCTGCAAGAATTACTGAAATTCTTCTAAGAGGTGACTTGCTGGAAAAACTTCTCTCATCTTCTACAGCTTCCTCTTCTCCCATCATTTTTACATATCCTCCAATAGGAAGAAGCCTTAATGAATATTGAGTTTCTTTTCCCTTATGTGAAAAAACTTCTGGTCCCATTCCTATTGAAAATTCTTCAACTTTAATTCCATTGACTTTAGCCATAATAAAATGTCCTAATTCATGAACTATAACAAGTAAACTAAAGCCTAAAATAGCCATTATAATATACAATTAATCCAACTCCTAACTAACTTTTTTTCTTAAATATTCTCTTACCTCTTGATCAACTGCTATAATGTTATCAATTGTAAGCTCCATATTGCTTTTATCTTTAAATTTATCCATACATTCTTCAATTAAATCAGCAATATCTAAAAACTTAATTTTTTCTTCTAATAATAATGCAACTGCTTCTTCATTGGCGCCATTTAAAATAGTAGGCATTAATCCACCTGCTTTTCCTGCTTTAAAAGCAAGCTTAAGGCATTTAAATGTATCCATATCAGGCTTTTCAAATGTAAGCTGTGCTATTTCATAAAAGCTTATTGGATTTGCTATTCTTCCTTCTCTTTTAGGGTAATTAAGCGCATATTGTATTGGTAATCTCATATCTGGTGAGCCAATTTGTGCTATGATACTTGCATCTTTATATTCAACCATAGAATGAATTATACTTTGTGGATGTACTACAACTTCAATATTATCATAACTACATTCAAATAGATAGTGTGCCTCAATAACTTCTAGACCTTTATTCATCAATGTTGCTGAATCTATACTTATTTTTTGCCCCATATTCCACTTTGGGTGTTTTAATGCTTGATGAACTGTAACATCCTTTAAATCATCTATATTCTTGCCTCTAAATGGTCCACCTGAAGCAGTTAATATTATCTTATGTATATCCTTATTACAGTATCCGCTTAAGCTTTGGAAGATAGCACTATGTTCTGAATCTACAGGCAGTATTTTAACTCCATTTTCTTTAGCCTTCTTCATTACTATTTCACCTGCTACTACAAGGGTTTCTTTATTAGCTAAAGCTATATCTTTTTTTGCTTCAATTGCTGCTATGGTTGGCTTTAGACCTATCATACCTACTACAGATGTAACTACTGTGTCTATTTCATCTAGAGATGCTACTTTAATAAGCCCATCAATTCCACTATAAACATTTATACTCTTCTGATTATTAGTACAATATTCCTTAATTTCTTTATAAGCTTTTTTATCCATCATTGCTACATATTTAGGTGAAAATTCTTCGATTATATCGATAATTTTATTTACAGATGAATTTGCACTTACTGCTACTAAATTTATTGTTCCTGATGATTTTCTTATTACATCTAATGTTTGTGTCCCAATAGAACCTGTAGCCCCTAAAATTGATATATTCTTCATATTTGCCTCCTATGTTTCTAACCATAAAGTATATCTTTCGCTACTAAGCAATATATTGGTCCTACTAAAATCCCTATAAAACCAAAAATTTCAGCACCAATATATATAGATAACATTATAGCTAACGGATGAATCTCTAATTTAGAGCTTAAAAATTTTAGTTCTAAAATCTCTCTTATAAGCTGAGAAAGAATATATAGAGATATCATTCCTATTACAATTAAATATTTTTTTACTACTATATTGTATATTATAATTGGTATAAAAACAATTATTGTTCCCACATATGGTAAAATATCTAATATTCCACATAGTATTCCTAAAAAAAATCCACTGGGAATATGTAAGATACTAAAACCAGTTATTATTATAGTAGTTGTTACGCATACTAGGATAAGTTCAATTTTTATTACCTGCCTTAAATTATTTTTCTTTTCTGAAATCTTAGAAAAAATATTGATTGGAACTACCTTCAATAGTAGTTCTCTTACATTTTCTCTATCCACCAACAAAAAATACACAGTAATATTTCCAATTATATATGCAAGAAGCCCTTCACCTGTTATGCTAGCACCAGCTGTTAATATATTACTTGTTATGTTCTTTAGAGCTCTTTGTAATATTTTTTCAATATCTATGCCAAAAAGCAACTTAATATTTTTTTCTAATATTATTAAGCCTTCAGCATGATTATTATATATCTTCTTTAATATATCTATAAATTCGTTGCCAAAGTAAAATGCAAAACAAAAAAACATTACATTTATCAACAATATACTTAATGCACCAGAAATTCGCTTTGAAATATTAAACTTTAGAAAAAAATCATAAAAAGACCTTCCTATAATCAGCATAATAATTATTATTATAAATGGCTTAAAATAATATTTAATACCTAATGTTATTACTGTAAAAATTGCAAATAGTTCTATAAGAAGAAGTATTTTATTATATTTTTCTATAGTTTTCATAACATTCTCCTTTAACATTTATATTAAAATTATATTATTTAGAAAGAACATTAATGATATTTTCCCATGTAAAAAAGCAGTAGTAAACCTACTGCTTTCTTATATTCCCACAATAAATGTTAAATAGTAAAATACTACTACAGCGTTAAATAAAATAGAATCAAATCTATCTAAAATACCACCATGTCCAGGTATTAAATTACTATAATCCTTTATTCCTACATATCTTTTAATTGATGATGCAACTAAGTCACCAAATAATCCCATCATTCCACAAATAGCGCCAATCAAGAAGAAATGCATAACATTTATTCCTACTCCATATTTACTTATGACTATTCCATATATTCCACAACCTAATGTTGCACCTAATACTCCACCTATTAATCCTTCAACAGTCTTTTTAGGACTAACTTTTGGAGCAATCTTTCTCTTACCAAATGTTCTTCCTGAATAATAAGCCATTGTATCTCCTAGCCATGATCCTAAGAATATAAGCCAAACTAAAAAATTACCATTCGTCTTTTCACTAACTAATGGTATAAAACTAAATAGTATTGCCACATAAATAAATCCTAAAATTGATATTGCTACATCAATAAAAGAGTATTTTAAAGTAACTATTGGAATAATTAAAGCCAATACTGTTGCCAGTACTAGTACATGCATCATTATTTCAAAGTTATTATCAATAAGATAATACACTACCAATAATCCATATCCTATTACTGATATTACATTAATCTTTTTAGCTCTTAAAGCATTATAAAACTCATATAGCCCACAAATAGATAATGCAATTGTGAATATTTTTAGTGGTAATCCTCCTAATAATATAAATATTAATAATGGAGCTATGACTAAGGCTCCTATATACCTACTGTTTATATTCATCTTTTCACCTCTTATTTATACTCCTCCAAATCTTCTATCTCTATTTTGGTAGTCGTATATAGCTTTTTGTAAATCTAACTCTGTAAAATCTGGCCAGCAGACATTAGAATACCAAAATTCTGAATAAGCACATTGCCATAATAAGAAATTGCTCAATCTCTGCTCTCCTGAAGGTCTTATAATTAAATCAGGATCTGGTGAATCTTTTGTATATAGATAATTATTTACTAACTCATTATTAATATCTTCAATATTAATGTTATTATCCTTATATTCTTCAGCAATTAATCTTATTGCTCTTACTATCTCATCTCTACCACCATAATTAAAAGCAATATTTAGAATCAAGCCTTTATTATTTTTTGTAAGCTCAATAGCCTCTTTTATTTCTCTTTCACATTCCTTTGGTAACTTATCTATTTCACCTAAAACTCTTAAAACTACATCATTTTTATGAAGTTCTTTAACTTCTGATTTTAAGTATTGTACCAATAGCTTCATTAGAGCTGTTACTTCTTCCTCTGGACGTCTCCAATTCTCAGTAGAAAAAGCATATAAAGTTATATATTTAATTCCAATTCTATCGGCTTCTTTAATAACTTTTCTAATTGTTTCTACTCCAGCCTTGTGTCCCATTGTTCTTGGAAGATTTCTTTTCTTTGCCCATCTCCCATTGCCATCCATTATTATTGCAATATGTTCTGGAAGATTATCTTTATCTATCTTTAACTCTAAATCATTTCCATTTTTCTTAGGCTTAAATAAATTAATCATAATTTCCTCCAATTTTATGTTATATAGGAAAAAAACCTGCAAAGCAGGTTTTTTTATACTGACATAACTTCCTTTTCTTTAGCTGCTATTACTGTATCTATTTCTTTTACAAATTTATCTGTAACTTTTTGAACATTTTCTTCAGCTTTCTTTACTTCATCTTCAGAAATATGCCCATCTTTCTTTAAAGCCTTTATTTTTTCGTTAGCATCTCTTCTAATAGATCTTAATGCAACTTTAGCATCTTCTCCAGCTTTTTTTACATTTTTCACAATATTTTTTCTTGTTTCTTCTGTTAGTTCTGGAACTAATAATCTGATAATAGCACCATCATTTGAAGGGTTTATTCCTAAATCTGATTTTAATATTGCTTTTTCTATTTCTTTTAATAAAGATTTTTCCCATGGTGTTATTACTAACATTCTTGGTTCTGGTGCTGATACATTAGCAACTTGATTTAATGGACATTGGCTTCCATAATAATCTACTTGAATTCTATCAAGCATTGTTGGGTTTGCTCTACCAGCTTTCATAGTTGATAAATCTGAATGTAAAACTGAAATAGTTTTTTGCATCTTTTCTTCTGCTACTTTAATAACATCTTTAATCATATTAACCTCCTATTTTTTAGATACTATTGTACCAATATTTTCACCTAACATGGCTCTTTTAATATTTCCATCAGCTTCAATACCGAATACTAATATTGGAATATTATTATCCATGCATAAAGTTGTAGCTGTTGTATCCATAACTTGTAATCCTTGTTCAATCACTTCCATATATGTTAGTGTATCATATTTTTTTGCATCTGAAAACTTATTTGGATCTTTGTCATATACACCATCAACATTTTTAGCTAATAAAATTACATCAGCTTCAATTTCTGCTGCTCTTAATGCCGCTGCAGTATCAGTTGAGAAATATGGATTTCCTGAACCAGCTCCAAAAATTACAACTCTACCTTTTTCTAAATGTCTTACTGCCCTTCTTCTTATAAATGGTTCAGCAATTTCCTTCATTTCTATTGCAGTCTGAACTCTTGTTTTAACTCCTATACCTTCTAGAGCATCTTGAAGTGCTAAAGCATTAATACAAGTAGCTAACATTCCCATATGGTCAGCTGTAGTTCTGTCCATTCCTTCACTGCTTCTACCACGCCAGATATTTCCCCCTCCTACAACAAGACCAACTTCTATGTCCATATCAACTATCTCTTTAACTTCTTTAGCTATTCTACTAATAGTATCAAAATCAAATCCAAATCCATTTGTACCTGATAATGCTTCACCTGAAATCTTTAACATAACTCTTTTATAGGTACACTTTTCCATTCTAATTCCTCCTGCATTCCTCAATTTATATCTTTAAAAAAGAGAGAACACTAAAGTGTTCTCTCTTGGCATTATTGTAATCCCATAGTCTTAGCTACTTCAGCAGCAAAGTCTTCTTCAACCTTTTCGATTCCTTCTCCTCTTTCAAATCTAGAGTATCTAGTTACTGTTATTAGAGAACCAACTTCTTTAGATTTTTCTTGAAGATATTTAGTTATGCTCTTATCTCCATCTTTAACCCATGCTTGATCTAAAAGACAAACTTCTTTGTAGTATTTTTGAATTCTTCCATTTACCATTTTTTCAACGATATTTTCTGGTTTTCCTTCATTTAATGCTTGAACTCTGTAGATTTCTTTTTCTTTTTCTAATGATTCGCTATCTACTTCTTCTTTGCTTAAGAATAATGGGTTTGCAGCAGCAACTTGCATACAAACTTCTCTTGCAACTTCTTCTAATATTTCGCTTTCAGTGTCACAAGCAACTTCTACCATAACACCGATTCTTCCACCACCGTGGATGTAGCTAGCAACAGCTCCTTTTTCGATGTTGAATTTAGCAAATCTTCTTACAGTCATGTTTTCACCTAACTTAGCTATTAAAGCAGTTAAAGTTTCTTGAACTGTAGCTTCTCCATCGAATTTTTCAGCTAATAATTCTTCAACGTTTGCAGCTGAAGTGTTAGCTACCATTTCTGCAACTTTGTCAGCGAAAGAAACAAACTCTTCGTTAGCAGCAACGAAGTCAGTTTCACAGTTAACTTCTACCATACCAGCAGTTTTCTTATCAGCTGAAACGAAAGTTTTAACTATACCTTCAGCAGCAACTCTACCAGCTTTTTTAGCAGCAGCAGCTAATCCTTTTTCTCTTAAGTACTCAACAGCTTTTTCTATATCTCCTTCTGTTTGTACTAAAGCTTTTTTGCAGTCCATCATCCCTGCTCCAGTCATTTCTCTTAATTCTTTAACTGATTTTGCAGTTATCATAATCAATTCCTCCTTAAAACATTAAATGTAAACCATTTTTCTTAGGGTAAAAGGTAAATGAAGTTAACTTCACCTACCTTTTTTCAAAAAATTACTCAGCTAATTGTTCGCCTTGTCTTCCTTCTATTATACCATCAGCAAGTTTAGCAGTTATTAATTTAACAGCTCTAATAGTTTGTATCAACTATAGCTACAACTGGGATTCCTAATATTTTAGCTTCTGAAATAGCATTCTTTTCTTTTCTTGGGTCAACAACGAACATTGCTCCAATATTGTTAACGTCTAAGTTAGTTATACCACCAAGGTTTTTTTGTAATTTTTCCATTTCACCTTTTAATTTTATAACTTCTTTCTTAGGTAATACATCGAAAGTTCCATCTTGTTCCATAGTTTCTAAAGCTTCTAATCTAGCAATTCTAGTTTTGATAGTTTTGAAGTTTGTTAACATTCCACCTAACCATCTATTGTTTACAAAGTGCATGTTTGATCTTATAGCTTCTTCTTGAATAGCTTCTTGAGCTTGTTTCTTAGTTCCAACGAAAAGAATGTCTTTTCCTTCTAAAGATACTTCTCTTATGAAGTTGTAAGCTTCTTCTACTTTTTTAACTGTTTTTTGAAGATCTATTATATATATTCCGTTTCTTTCTGTAAATATATAAGGAGCCATTTTAGGGTTCCATCTTCTTGTTTGGTGACCAAAGTGTACACCAGCTTCTAATAATTGTTTCATTGATATTACTGACATTTTTCTACCTCCTGGTTTTTACCTCCACTACTCGCATTGCTAAAAAGCTACTTGTTAAAACAAGCACCGACTTTTTAACTACAATAGTGTGTGTATTTTGTTACCTCTGATAGTATATCACAGCTACATATTTGTGGCAACATCTTTTTAAATAAAAGTTTTCATTATATTTTATACTGTTTTTCTACTTAATATAACATTTTACATTTTTTCTTTTAAAAAAAATACAGTTGCTACTAAAGTCAACTGCATTTTAACATTATCTTATTTTCTTTAACTCATCTAATAATTTAGGATTTAATATCTTTATATGAGTTCCCTTCATTCCTAAAGATCTTGATTCAATTACTCCAGCACTTTCAAACTTTCTTAATGCATTTACAATAACACTTCTAGTTATTCCAACTTTATCTGCAATTTTAGACGCAACTAATAATCCTTCTGTGCCTCCTAATTCATTAAAGATATGTTCTACTGCTTCTAGCTCTGAATATGATAATGTACCTATTGCTAATTGAACCACTGCCTTACTTCTAGCTTCTTCTTCAATTTCATTTTGTTGTCCTCTTAATATTTCCATACCAACTACTGTTGCACTATATTCAGCGATTACTAAATCATCATCATTAAACTCTTCACCAAATCTAGCTAAAAGTAGAGCTCCTAATCTTTCTCTATTTCCTAGTATAGGGACTATTGTTGATATCTTTTCTTCCATAGGACATTCACCAGCATCTTTAAAAACACAAGTGCCTTTTGACTTTGAATTTGCTACTGTTTCAGTAACATCTAAAATTTTGTCATTATACTCAACTGGTAATCTATTATCTGATAAAACATATGTTTTCATTATATCACATTCAAAATCTTTACAAAACGTATGCCCTAAAACTCTACCATACTTTTCAAGTATATAAACATTACATGATAATACATCACTTAAAAGTGCACATATATCATCAAATGAGACTGGATCCGTTCCTTTTTTTTGAAGAATCTGATTCAATCTTCTAGTTTTACTTAATAACGATGACATTTAATCATCCTCCTCATCCACCACTATCTTACTTCTTTGATACTATCACATTCAAAAATCTATTTCAACATTTTTAATACATATTCGACATTTTGGATATGATTTTATGTCATCGACTTTTTACTAATTTTCTTTTTCTTCTACTATCTTTATGTTACCACAATCTGAATTAGAACATTGTGCATATTTACCTTTTGTTTTGCTATATTTCAATACCATGTAACTACCACATTCTTCACATTTATCTTTAACTGGCTCATTCCAACTTACAAAATCACACTCAGGATAATTAGAACATCCAAAGAACTTTTTACCTTTCTTACTTCTCTTTACAAGAACTTTTCCTCCACATTTAGGACAATCTACATCAAGCTCTTCAACTATGGGTTTTGCATTCTTACATTCTGGATATCCAGGACAAGCAAGAAAATCACCGTATCTTCCATGTTTAATCACCATCATTTTACCACATTTATCACATGGAATATCACTTACTTTATCTTCAATTACTACTTTAGATACTTCCTTTTCAGCTTTATCTATGGCAACTTTTAAAGGAGCAAAGAACTCTTCAACAACATTAGTCCAATATTCGCTACCTTCTTCAATATTATCTAATTTACCTTCCATAGCAGCTGTAAAATCAACATCAACTATTTGCTTAAAGTATTCAGAAAGAATATTATTTACTATAAATCCAAGCTCCGTTGCCATAAGATTTTTCTTTTCTCTTACTATATATTCTCTACTTAATAATGTAGAAATTGTTGGAACATAAGTACTTGGTCTTCCTATTCCCTTTTCTTCAAGTAGCTTTACAAATGATGCTTCAGTATATCTTGCTGGTGGTTGTGTAAAGTGTTGTTTCCCTTCTATGCTAGCAGGTTTTAATTCCTCACCCTCCTGTAATTCTGGTAAAACAACATCTTCTTCATCAGCTTCTGTTAAGTAATCATATATCTTCATAAATCCATCAAACTTTATTGTATTACCTGAAGCCTTAAATTTATAGCTTCCATTCATTATGTCTATGCTATTTGTACTTAATTCACATGAAGACATTTGGCTTGCTACAAATCTCTTCCATATTAATGAATACAATTTATATTGCTCTGGTGTCAAGCTAACTTTAGCTATTTCAGGAGTTATTTCTATATATGATGGTCTAATAGCTTCGTGGGCATCTTGTATATTCTTTTTGCTTTTATATACTCTAAGCTGCTCTGGCACATATTCATCACCATAATTATCCTTTATGAAATTTACGGCCTTTCCTTGAGCTTCCTCAGATATTCTTACAGAGTCTGTTCTCATGTAAGTTATAAGCCCTACAGTTCCATATCCCTTAACTTCTACACCTTCATATAATGCTTGTGCTATAGACATGGTTCTCTTAGTTATAAAATTTAATTTTTTAGAAGCATCTTGTTGTAGTGTACTAGTTGTAAATGGAGGTAATGGATTCTTCATCCTCTTCCCTTTCTTAACTGTCTTAACTACAAAGTTTCCTTGTTCTAAGTCATTAATAATCTTTTTAGCTTCTTCTTCATTTTTTATCTCAATTTTCTTTCCTTCATGCTGTGTAAGTCTAATAGGGAATTTCTTTCTTTCCTTCTTTAATGAACAATCAACAGTCCAGTATTCCTTAGGAATAAACGCTTTTATTTCTTCTTCTCTATCACATATAAGCTTTAAAGCAGCTGATTGCACTCTACCTGCACTTAATCCCCACTTTACATTTTTCCATAAAATTGGGCTTATTTCATAACCTACCAATCTATCTAAAATTCTTCTTGCCTGCTGTGCATCAACAAGATTTACATTTATCTTTCTAGCCTCTTTAATAGAAGCTTTAACAGCGGACTTGGTAATTTCATTAAATACTATTCTACAATTTTCCTCTTCTGATATTTTTAATATATATGCTAAATGCCAGGAAATTGCTTCCCCTTCACGATCAGGGTCCGTTGCCAGATATATCTTATCTGCTTTTTTAGCAGCTTTTCTTAATTTATCTATTAATTCACCTTTTCCCCTAATTGTTATATACTTTGGCGTAAAATTGTCTTCTATATCAACACCTAATTTACTCTTAGGTAAATCTCTTACATGTCCCATAGAAGCTTCGACTATGTAATTCTTGCCTAAATATTTACTGATAGTCTTTGCCTTTGCAGGTGATTCTACTATAACAAGATTTTGTCCCATATTTAATACTCCTAAAAAAATTACTAGGAGTTTGCACCCCCTTAAATCTTAACTTAACTTTGCATAATAATTGCCTGGAAGGCAAATAATTTCATTTTTATTTTGCATTTCAAATAATAACTCATATAAAGCTATCCTGTCAATATTTACACTTTCAAATATTTTATCAAAATGTATTGGTTCATTTTTTATAACTGTCATTATTAAATTTCTACTGTGGTTTTTTATTGTTTTTTCACTTTCTTTTTTAGTTACATTAAGAAAGGAATGTAAATCCTCTAAACCAGTAAAAATTCTCGCGCCATCTCTCAACAATTGATGACACCCCCTGCTTGTGTTACTAAAAATTGATCCTGGAATAGCCATCACATCTTTTCCTTGTTCTAAAGCTAAATTTGCTGTAATTAAAGAACCGCTTTTCACTGATGCTTCAACAACAATAACACCACTACTCAGGCCGCTAATTATCCTATTTCTACGTGGAAAATTATAAGGCATCGGCTGCACTCCCATAGGAAATTCTGAAATTAACAATCCATTATTATATATTTCCTCATAAAGCTTTTTATTACTTTTAGGATATATTATATCTAATCCACAACCTAGGACTCCAATGGTTTTCCCACCACTTATAAGCACTTCTTTATGAGCTGCCGTATCTATGCCATAAGCTACCCCACTTACTACTCCATAACCTACCCGACAAATTTCTCTTGCCAGATATTTTGTAACATCTAATCCATATATACTACTCTTTCTTGAACCTACAACAGCAATCATATTATCGTAAGCTAAAGAAAGCTTACCTTTATAAAACAATATATAAGGTGGATTATCTATATTTCTTAGTTTTTCTGGATAGTGTTTTTCTGTTATTTTTACAATTTCAATAGAATTGTCATTTAAAGCTTTTAGAAAATTCATTTCATCTTCATGTGAGTGCTCTTTAAATTTTACCTTATCTTTAAGGCTCATCATATCTGATTTAAGAATTTCATTAATATTATTATAAATATTTTCTTCATTATTATACATTTGTAATAATTTAAGCTTAATTTTATTGCTTATATTTGCTAATGCAAAGCGTATTTCATATTTATCCATATCTACCTCTATACGATTTCTCCAAAAATATTTTTTCTATACCCAAGGGCTTCAATTATATTATCTTCAGTTATCTTTTCCTCTTCTTGCAAATCTGCCATGGTTCTTGCTACCTTAATAATCTTTCCATAAGCTCTTAAAGAAATGCCATAACTCATATAACACTTTTCTAAAATTCTTCTTGCTTTGCTTGTAATACTACATAATCTATAGATATCCTTTCCAACTATTTCTGAATTATATCTATAGTCTGTATCCTTCAAGCGATAACTTGCTCTCTCTATTGCTGAAAGAATCCTTTCTTTCATTTTTTCTGAGGTATATTTTTCGTTGCCATTTAAAAGTTCCTCTGGTCGTACTCTTGGAATAAAGCATAATAAATCCATTCTATCTATTATTGCACTAGATAGCTTATTTATATATTTATGAATTTCCATTTCTGTACATTTGCATTTTTTTCCTTCAGTGCTCATCCAGTTTCCACAAGGACATGGATTACTAGCAGATATTAAAAGAAACTTACTTGGCAAGATAAACCTTTCATGTTGACGAGTTATGCTGATATAACCTTCTTCCATAGGCTTTCTCAACAGTTCTAAAATTTCTCTTTTATATTCTAAAATTTCATCTAAAAATAGTACTCCGTTATGGGCTAAAGTTATTTCTCCTAAGGTTAATTCTCTTCCTCCACCAATCAGTGCAGATTTTGTTATGGTATGATGAGGTGCTCTAAAAGGAATATCTAATGTTTCCATTTCCCTACTAAACCCTGCTATACTATATATTTTAGCAACTTCCATCTCTTCATTCTTAGTTAAAGGTGGTAGGATTGAAGTAATTGCATTTGCTAGCATGGTCTTACCTACACCTGGTGAACCAAACATATAGATATTGTGTCTACCAGCTGCAGCTATTTCCATTGCTCTCTTAGCTTCTAACTGACCTATAATTTCGCTATAATTTATTTTGCATTTACATACCTTTTCTTTATGTATATTTTCTTTATAAGGTAATAAATCATCATTAGTTATGTAAGTTATTACTTGCTTTAAATTATTAAATGGATAAAAATTTCCTTCTCCATTTTCAGCAATTTCTCTTAAGTTTTCTAAGGGGAAAATAAAATTTCTCTTTTCTTTATTAACACCTTCTAATATTATAGGTAGTGCACCTTTTATTCCTTTTAAATCACCACTTAAAGAAAGCTCACCAAATATTATAAAATCATCTAATTCTTTATATTTTATCTGTCCAGAAGCCATTAATATTCCTATGGCTATAGGCAGGTCTAAAAATGTACCTCTCTTTCTAACATCCGCCGGTGCTAGATTTATTATTATCCGTCCTAAAGGAAAAGTATATCCAGAATTAACAATTGCTGCCCGAACCCTTTCCCTTGCTTCTTTTACAGATGTTTCAGGAAGCCCTACCATATGAAATGATGGTATACCTCGCATTATATCCACTTCAACATTTATCAGCACTCCATCTAAGCCATGATTAGTAGCACTATATATATTTATTGACATATTCATCACCCATCTTGATTATTGACAAAGTTTTTATTATTAAACCTATGATTTTTTGTATAATCAAAAGTAATATGTTAATGATTATAAATACAGAGGTGATGTCTTTATGCATTATAATAAAACTATTGGAAAATATGGCGAGACTATTGCAGCAGATTATCTCATTAATAATGGGTATAAAATATTAGATAGAAATTTTCAAACTAGATATGGTGAAGTAGATATTATTGGTGTAAAAGATGACTTAATAATATTTTTCGAAGTAAAAAGCAGGTATACTAATTCTTTTGGTACTCCATTAGAATCAGTTACCTGCCACAAAAAAGGAAAGATAGTTTCAATTTCTTCATATTATATATATGTAAATAATTTATATGATTACAATATAAGATATGATGTTATAGAAATTATTTTTAATCATTTAAATGATACATATAAAATAAATCATTTAATAGATGCTTTTAGAACTTATTAACATCCTAGTATATTTTTTAAGAAAGACCTTCTATGTATTTCACATGGTCCATATTCTTTTATTGCTTCAATATGCTTGCTACTACCATAGCCTACATTACATTCAAAACCATAGCATGGATATTTCTCAGCGTATTCCTTCATTAAATTATCTCTGTACACCTTTGCCACAATTGAAGCCGCTGCTATAGATGCAGACTTAGTATCACCTTTGATAACAGCTTTATTATCTATTTCTAGACCCTTCACAGCATATCCATCTGATAATACCAACTCTGGTTTTATCTTTAAAGAATTACATGCTTCTAAGAAAATTTCATTATTGCATACACCTATGCCTTTGTCATCAATTTCTTTTGATGTCCTATAAGCAACCTTATAAGCAAGGGCTTTTTCTTTTATTACTATACTTAGTTCTTCACGTTTCTTTTCGCTTAATTTCTTTGAATCATTTAATTCAAGAATAAGAGCATCATCAAGAACATTTAAATCCAAGATTACTGCGCAAGAAACTATAGGCCCAGCAAGAGGTCCTCTTCCTACTTCATCTACTCCAGCTATAACATTATAATTTCCAAAAGATTTGTCAAAATCATACATAGCTCTTATACGTTTCTTTTCACTGTCAAACTTTTCTTTATCTTTAATTATTTTAGCACCTAAAGAAGATACATTTTTTCTTGTATCAGCCGTAAGTATTGATACAATTTTTTCATAGTCACTGCTATTATACAACTCTTTAAAGTCTATCTTGCTTATTTCCTCTTTTATTACTTTAAAACTTAATTTAGATATATCATCAGCTAATAGATTCATATTAAACTTCTCCTTCATTTTCTTCGTCTAATACATCATCTACTCTTTCTAAAGATATATTACCTATCTTTCCACCTCTAAATTCATCTAATAAAATAACAGCAATTCTATTGTAGTCTATATGTCCACCAGACATTAGACAACCTCTTTTTCTTGCTATTGAATCTAAAGTATCTAGTGGATCTTCAAAGACTCTTTCAATCTTATATCTTGCTATTAATTCATCTGCATAATACTTTTGAAGTCTTTCAACTAATTTATATGAAAGTTCTTCTGTGTCCATTATTTCATCTTTAATTGCTCCTGTAAAAGCTAAGTTCAATGCAGTTCTTTCATCTTCAAACTTTGGCCAAAGAACTCCTGGTGTATCTAACAATTCTATACCTAAAGGAGTCTTAATCCACTGTTTACTTTTAGTTACCCCTGGTCTGTCACCAGTTTTAGCTATATTATTCTTTGCCATCTTGTTAATGAAGGTAGACTTACCTACATTAGGTATCCCTACTACCATTACTCTTATTACTACGTTTACTAATCCTTTTGCCTTGTATCTTTCAAGCTTTTCTTTTAGTAATTCTTCAAGTGCTGGCTTTATTTGATTTAATCCTTTGCCCTTTAGACAATTAACTTCAATGGCTTTAACATTCTCCTTAGATAATTCTTTCATCCATTCTCTTGTAACACAATTTTCTGTTAAATCGCTCTTGTTTAATAATATAAGTCTTGGTTTATTTCCACAAAGCTTTTCTATATCGGGATTAGCAGAACTTCTTGGTATTCTGGCATCTCTAATTTCTATAATTGCTTCTACAAGTTTTAAATTTTCCTTAATTTCTCTTTGAGTCTTTCTCATATGACCTGGAAACCAGTTTATCGTTGTCGTAGCCACTACACTTCACCTCTTTTTTAATATATATTTATATTGTTAACAAATTTATGTATTTTAATTTACCATAAAACAAAAGGGACTTATAACTAAGTCCCTTAATATCTTTATTAACTTATAATTATCTAGTTAATAATTCCTTAACTTTAGCAGCCTTACCTACTCTATCTCTTAAGTAGAATAACTTAGCTCTTCTTACTTTACCTCTTCTTGTTATTTCCATCTTTTCGATGATTGGAGAGTTAACTGGGAAAGTTCTTTCAACTCCAACTCCGTAAGCTAATCTTCTTACTGTGAAAGTTTCTCTTAATCCACCGTTTTGTCTCTTAATAACAGTTCCCTCGAACATTTGTATTCTTTCTCTGTTACCTTCTTTGATTTTAACGTGTAACTTAACTGTATCTCCAATTCTGAAGTTTGGTAAGTCATTTCTCATTTGTTCTGCTTCAATAGCTCTTAATATTTCGTTCATAGTGCATTCCCTCCTAATTGATAATTGACGTTCTTAACAAATTTTGTTCTTGACAGCGGAACGCCCGTACTAGCACGAAACTTATTCTAACATAATTAAAATTATATTTCAAGCAATTATTTTTTTAATTTTAAAATCTTTTTATCTTCTTTTGTTAGCTCAACTTTTTCATAAAGATCAGGCCTTCTTTCCTTAGTAATCAAAAGAGATTGAAGTCTTCTCCACTTCCTTATATTTTCATGATGACCTGAAATTAATACATCAGGTATCCTTTCTCCTTCAAAAACTTCTGGTCTGGTATATTGAGGATATTCTAAAAGGCCATCTGAAAAAGATTCGTCTTCATGACTTTCAGATTTATTTAAAACACCAGGTACAAGCCTTACAATAGAATCAATAACAGGAATTGCTGCCACTTCTCCTCCTGTAAGTACAAAGTCTCCTAGTGAAATCTGCATATCCACTTCTTTAAAAGCTCTTTCATCAATACCTTCATAATGCCCACATAAGAAAATAAGATTTTCTTCTTGAGATAGCTCCTTCGCAAGAGACTGATTCATAGTTTTTCCTTTAGGTCCAAGAAAAATTACTTTTCCCTTATTTTCCTTCTTACATGCTCTTATGGCATCAACCACCGGCTGAGCTTGCATAACCATTCCAGCTCCGCCTCCATAAGGGTAATCATCAACTTTTTTATGTTTATTATTAGTATAATCTCTTATATTCACAGCTTCTATATCAATAATGCCCTTACCTTGTGCCTTGCCTATTATACTATGATTAAATATGTCAAACATTTCTGGAAAGAGAGTCAATATATTAATCTTCATCCATCCATTCTCCTACTGGTCTTATGATAATTTTTCTTTCATCTATATTGATATCTGTAACTATAGATTTTAATACTGGTATTAAAAGTTCCTTAGGCTTTCTTATCCAGTATACATCATTGTTCTTAGTTTGAATAACATCATAAATTTGTCCTAATTCTTTTCCTTCTATATCAAAAACTGTACATTCTCTTAAGTCTGCAATGAAATAGCAGTCCTCTTCTAATTCTACTGCATCTTCTCTATGTATTTCCATAAATTTATTTTTTAGTCTTTCAGCCTCTTCTATTCTATCAATACCTTCTAACTTTACTATTACTCTGTCTTTTTGGAACTTACAGCCTTCAACAGCTATATTTTTTCCATCTATAATAACATATTCTAAATCCTTAAATCTTTTAGGATTATCAGTTAATGCTATAACCTTTACTTCTCCCTTTAATCCATGAGTGTTAGCAATCTTTCCAACCTTCAATAATTGACTCATCTCTTCACCTCGTATGTATATTTATTACTATATTATTTATATCAAACTTTTATATAAAAATCAAAAAATAATTATTTAAATAAAGCAAAAAAGAGCTAGGAAATCCTAGCTCTTGTCATCTAATATTTCAACGACTATTTTTTTATCTACATTTAGTGACGCTGCCTTGACAACAGTTCTAATAGCTTTTGCTACTTTTCCCTGCTTGCCTATGACTTTGCCCATATCTTCTGGAGCAACCCTTAATTCAAGAACTACTGATTGCTCACCCTGAACCTCATTTACATGAACTTCACTAGGGTTATCCACTAAGGATTTAGCAATTACTTGTACTAACTCTTTCATAAGGTTTATAGCTAATAAAATCAGCTATAAATTCACCTCCAAAAAATTATTTGTTGATACCTACTGTGTTGAATAATCTCTTAACTACATCTGTAGGTTGAGCTCCGTTAGCTATCCACTTTGTAGCTTTTTCTTCGTTGATTTTTATTTCAGCTGGTTGAGCAACTGGGTTGTAGTATCCGATTTCTTCGATGAATCTACCATCTCTTGGAGATCTTGAATCAGCAACAACAACTCTGTAGAAAGGAGCTTTCTTAGCACCCATTCTTCTTAATCTTATTTTAACTGCCATTATTATTTCACCTCCCTTAAAGTATACTATTTATTTCTTAAAAAGGTAACTTTCCAAATAATCCTTTTTTACCAGGTTTTTTGGTTAATGATTTAAACTGTTTCATTTGTTTTCTCATCATATCATGACCTTTTATAAGCTTATTAACTGCTTGAAGCGATGTTCCTGAACCCTGGGCAATTCTCTTCTTTCTGGTAGAAGATCCAACAATAAGTTTTGGATTTTTTCTTTCTTTTGCTGTCATTGATTGAATTATTGCTTTAACTTTAGCTAACTCTTTTTCTCCTGCAGCAAAATCAATATCCTTCATTTCCTTAGGCATTCCAGGTATCATTTCCATAATCTTATTTAATGGTCCGAGTTTTTTCATTTGTTCAAGTGCTGTTAGATAATCATCATATGTAAAATCATTTTCTAACATCTTTTGACTTAACTCAGTAGCTTCTTTTTCATCTATGGCTTCCTGTGCCTTTTCTATTAAAGAAAGAACATCTCCCATACCAAGTATTCTTGAAGCCATTCTATCTGGATGAAAGACTTCAAAGTCATTCATCTTTTCTCCAACTCCAATAAACTTAATTGGCTTTTGGATTATTTCTCTTATTGAAAGTGCAGCTCCACCTCTTGTATCACCATCAAGCTTTGTTAAAACAACTCCACTTATATCTAATGCTTCATTAAAAGTTTCTGCTACATTTACAGCATCTTGTCCTGTCATTGAGTCAACTACTAGTAGAATTTCATTTGGATCTACGGCAACTTTCACATCTTTAAGCTCAGTCATTAATTCTTCATCAATATGAAGACGTCCTGCTGTATCTATTATTACAACGTTCAAGCTATTTTCTCTAGCATATTTAATACCTTCTTTAGCTATTTCCACTGGGCTTACTTTATCACCCATTTGAAAAACTGGAACGTCTATTTGCTTACCTACAATTTCTAATTGCTTAATAGCTGCTGGTCTATATATATCACATGCAACTAATAATGGTCTTTTATTATAATTCTTTCTAAGTTGAAGTGCCAGCTTACCAGTCATTGTAGTTTTTCCAGCCCCTTGTAAACCAGCCATCATAATAACTGTTGGCCCTACACCACTGAAGTCAATTTCGCTTTTGCTTCCACCCATAAGAGTTGTAAGTTCATCATTTACTATTTTAATAACTTGTTGAGCTGGTGTCAGACTTTCTAACACTTCACTACCAACACATTTTTCACTAACATTTTTAACAAACTTTTTAACTACTTTAAAGTTTACGTCAGCTTCTAATAGCGCAAGCTTTACCTCTCTCATGGCTTCCTTTATATCTTTTTCACCAAGCTTCCCTTTACCTCTAAGCTTCTTAAATGTTTCCTGTAGCTTCTCGCCTAAACCTTCAAAAGCCATGTTTAAACCCTCCTAGTCTATAAATTAAATAAGATATCCTTGTATTCTTCTAAATCATTTTCCTCTATAGAATACTTATTTTTCATATCATTTAACAAAGATTCAATCACTGATTCTCTTTCTAATGATTTTTTAAGCAAATTTAATTTATCTTCATAGGATAGAATTTGTTTATAACATCTTTTTATAAGGTCATGTATTGCTTGACGACTAGTATTATTTAGCTCTGCTATTTCAGCAAGAGATAAATCATCGTTATAATAAAGTTCCATGATATTCTTTTGTTTTTCTGTTAATAATGGACTGTATATATCCATCAGTAAAGAAATCTCAACTCTATCTTCCATCTGCAATCACCTTACCTACCTCTGAAATTTTATCAAAGAAAATCACCTGTGTCAAGTATTTTCACTTAACACTTTGTATTTTTTTGTTGAATACGTTAAAACCGCATAAATAAAGGTGTTAAAGCACATTTTCTTTCTCTACGAGATAAAAATTTTCTTAATCTAATAAAATAAATATATAATAAACTTCACCATTCATCAATATTTTTTTGCTTATTGACAATTATAACTTTGAAGAAACTCATAAGAGTTTCCTCTAAAATTTACAATTCATAATTAATTAGAATAATGCTTCAACAAAGCTTTCTGCATCAAATTCTTGTAAATCTTCTATTCCTTCTCCAACACCTATATATCTTACAGGCATTTTTAGTGTATTCTTGATAGATATTACTATACCACCTTTAGCTGTACCATCAAGTTTAGTAAGAATTATACCATCTATTGGACACACATCTGAAAATTGCTTTGCTTGCATTACGGCATTTTGACCTGTAGTTGCATCAAGAACTAATAGTGTTTCTTTTTTAGCATCACTAAGTTCTCTATCAATTATTCTATTTATCTTACCTAACTCATCCATAAGATTCTTTTTATTATGAAGTCTTCCTGCAGTATCACAAATTAATAAATCTACATTTCTTGACTTTGAAGCATTTATTGCATCAAAAACTACCGCTGCTGGATCAGAACCTTCTTCATGTTTTACAATATCTACATTGGCTCTTTCACTCCATACTACTAGCTGATCTATTGCCCCTGCTCTAAAAGTGTCAGCAGCTGCTAATAATACCTTCTTTCCTTCAGCTTTATTTTTTGCAGCAAGCTTTCCTATGCTAGTAGTCTTTCCTACACCATTTACGCCTATTACAAGCATTACTTCTTTTTTACTAACAAATGTCTCTTCTTTCTCATTATCATTTTCAGTCATAATTTCAAGAATTACTTCCTTCAATGCTGGTCTTACTAGTTCCACATCATTGATTTTTTCTTTTCTAATTTTATCTTTTAATCTATCAATAATCTCCACAGTAGTATCCATGCCGATATCAGCCATTATTAATATTTCTTCTAATTCTTCATATAGATCTTCATCAATTGTTATAGCTAGTTTTAATGTTTCATTAATCTTATCTGTTAAAACATTTTTTGTTTTAGTTAATCCATTTTTTAAGTTATTAAATAATTTTCCAAACATAATTATCCTCCTACTCTTTATCTAAATCTACTGATACCACTTTAGATACACCTTTTTCTTCCATTGTGACACCATACATAACATCGCCAGCTTCCATTGTTCCCTTTCTATGTGTTATAACAATAAACTGAACATTTTTTGAGAACTTCTTTAAAAACTCTGCATATCTATATACATTAGCATCATCCAATGCTGCTTCTATTTCATCTAAGATACAAAATGGTGTTGGTTTCATCTTTAATATGGCAAATAATAAAGCTATTGCTGAAAGAACCTTTTCACCTCCAGACATTAAGTTTATATTTTGCAACTTCTTACCTGCTGGCTGAACATTTATGATTATATTAGATTTTAATACATCCCCATCTTCTAAAGTAAGTTCTGCAGTTCCACCATTAAATAGTTCCTTAAAAGTCTCTTCAAAGTTTTCATTTAAAATCTTAAAGTTTTCCTCAAATAACTCTCTCATTTTAATGGTCATTTCATCTATCACAGATTGTAATTCTTCTTTGGCTTTCTCTAAATCCTCTTCTTGTGTGGACATAAATTGATATTTTTCACAAACTTCATCATATTCCATAATAGATGATAAATTTACAATTCCCAGTGCTGCTATTTTATTCTTTAATTTATAGACCGTATCCTTTACAGAGTTTATATTGTCTATCTTTACAGCAATATCTTCTGCTTCAGCAAGTGTAATCTCTAATTCAGAGTTAAGCTTATTTAATAATGCTTCCTGCTCACTTTCTATTTTAGCATTTTGAATAGCTTTCTTATTCATTTCGTTTTCATGAACTTTTATCTCATCAATAAATAAATTGTATTCTGTTTGTTTAGATTTTTGCTTTTCCTTTAAATCTATTCTTTTTACTTCATCTTCTTTAAATACATTTTCCAATTCTGATAATCTTTCACTCAGATTATCTATTGTATGTTTTTTATTTTCAATTCCTTCTTCAAGAATAGCAATATTCTCTAAATTAGATTTTATTTCCTCATCTAAAATTAAAATTTTCTCTTTAGTTTCTTCGATTTCTAAATTTTTATCATAAAGTTCTCTCTTATCACCTTCAAGACTTTCATCTAGAGCCGCTTTTAATACTCTTATATCTGTATAAGAACTTCTGATATTTTCTAGCCTAACTCTCCTATTTTCCAGTTCCTTATCTAAACTTTTAATTTTTTCTTGCCCTTCTTTATTTCTATTCTCTAAGGTATTTAATTCATTAGTTTTAACTTCCAATCTATCATTTAACACTTTAAAACCTTCAGTAAATCTCTCCAATTCTTCATTGCTAAACTTAATAGATTTTTTTACCTTATCCACCTCATTGATTAGAATTTTTACATCTCCATCTAGCACTGTTAAATCAATATTTTTTTGATGAATTTCTTCTCTCTTATTTAATATTTCTTCATCTATATTCTTAATTTTCTTCTTAATTTCTTCAAATACTGTCTTTTCTGATTTTAAATCATTTTTTTGCTTTTCTAAGAAAAGAGCTAATTCATCTATTTCTCTCTTTCTTCCCAAAAGATTACTATTCTTTCCTTGGATACTCCCTCCAGTAAGTGCTCCACCAGGATTTATAACTTCCCCTGATAATGTAACAATTTTATAATTATGCTGTCCCATCTTTGAAATAGCTAAAGCAGCATCCATATCCTTAGAAATAAGTGTTCTTCCTAACGAGTAATCCATTATATCTTTATATTTTTCATCAAAAGTTATTAAATCAGAAGCAATTCCTAAATATCCATCATAATTTCTCACATTATTAGGAAGTGTAATTCTTCTACCTTTAATAATATTTAACGGAAGAAATGTAGCTCTTCCTAATCCCCTTGTCTTTAAAAATCCTATAAGTTTTTTAGCATCATCTTCGTTTTTTGTAATAACATTCGATATGGCAGCTCCTAAAGCAACTTCAATGGCTATCTCATATTGTTGTTCCACCTTAAAACTTTCACCAACAACATTTATTTCATTGATACCATTTATTCTACCAGCATTAACATGCTCCATTAAATTCTTAACAGTTCTATTATATCCCTCATAATGCTTTTCTAAATTATTTAAAATATTATGTCTAGCTTCTGTTTCATTTATCTTTTTTGTTAATAAATTAATTTTCTTTTCTTGTCCACTTAAATTATGATATTCATGAGATATTGCTTTTTTTAAGCTTATCCCCTCTTCTTGTAATTTCTTAATATTTTCTCTTGTTTCTTTAATATTTTCCTCTAACTCTTTAATAGTTCCTTTATTTACAGATAAATTACGTTCAAAATTTGCAATATTAGCTTTAATATTTCTTTGTTTTTCTTCATTATTTTCTAAATCTTTTCTTAAAGAAACAATTGAGTTATTCAAATTAGAATTTCTTGAAATATTATTAATTTCTTCACTTTTTAATCCAGAAATTTCCATTTCAAAATTTCTTATTTCATTATTAATTTCATTTATAGAACTATCTATCTCATTTAATTCATTTAATTTATTATTTTTTTCTTCTTCTTTAGATGAAAGCTTCTTTTCTAACTCTTCTTTTGCAGACTCTAAATCTGTAACCTTTATCTTTAAAGTATTAATTTCTTCTTCAACCTTCAGGATCATATTTTTGAAATTTTGCACTCTTTCATTAAAAAGACTTACCTCTTTTTCATTTTGGTTTACTTCTTCTCTACCTTTATAATACTCATCTTTTTCCTTTGCATTTTTTTCTTCTAAAGATTCAATTTCTTTTGCTAAAGAAATTAAATTTTCCTTAAATCTATCTAGAATTTCTCTTTTAGCACTTATTTCTTTTTCTTTTTCTTCTAATTGATTTGATACTTGCTCATAATCTTTTTTTATCTGTTCAATATTATGGACAAGTAGAGATACTTCCTTAACTCTTAGCTCTTCTGCCAATTCTCTATACTCTAAAGCTTTTTCCTTTTCCATTCTTAATGGCTCAAGTCTTTCCTCATAAGTAGCAATAATATCTCTTATTCTTACAAGATTATTATCAGTATTATCTAATCTTTTTTCTGCCTCTTCTTTTCTAGACTTATACTTAACTATTCCAGCCGCCTCTTCTAAAAGTGCTCTTCTATCTTCAGCTTTTCCACTTAAAATGGCATCTATTTTTCCCTGTCCAATTATTGAATAGCCTTCCTTACCTATACCTGTATCCATAAAAAGCTCAGTAATATCTTTTAATCTACACTTTTGATTATTAATTAAATACTCTGTTTCTCCAGACCTAAATATTCTTCTTGTTACTGTAACTTCATTATAATCAGTTTGTAGAGTACCATCAGAATTATCTAAAGTAATAGAAACCTGTGCAAGGCCTAGAGGCTTTCTAAATTGAGTTCCTGCAAAAATTACATCCTCCATTTTCCCCCCTCTAAGGCTCTTAACACTTTGTTCTCCTAGCACCCATCTTACTGAGTCAGATATATTACTTTTACCACTACCATTAGGACCAACTACAGCAGTTACGCCTTTTTTAAATTCCAGCTCTGTTTTATCTGCAAAAGACTTAAACCCACGCACTTCCAACGACTTTAAAAACATGACTTCACCCCTTTTTTACTACATAAGTACTGGAATCAATCCTAAAATAAAAGAAATTAACATAAATACAGATATAGCATATATCATTTTTTCTCTTGTCTTCTTTTTCATTTATATATCACTCCATATTTAGATTTTAAATTCTTCAACCTTTTCTATAACCGTTACTCTAACTCTGCCCCTCTTTATCTTATCAACTGTCTTCACATATACTTTACCATGTCTATTTTCTTTAAATTTATTAAAATATTGCTTTTTGTTGCAATATAATTTGCTAACATCTTTTGAATTTATCTCAATTATTATGTCACTTTTCTCATTAATCTTTTTCTTTATATTTTCACAAATTAATGATCCTTCAACTAGCTCTCTAAAAGCTGGATGGAATGGTCCTGCTACTACATCTTTTCCTTCAGCTATGGTATCGGTTGGCTGAAGTCCTATTCTGATAACCTTAACCTTAGCTTCATTATATAGCTTCAACATTTCTCTTGAAACTTTCACAGCCATTTCAAGTGAATAAGGCTTATACTCACCTCTATTGTACATTATCTCCATAGGAGTATCCTTAATGACTAATGCCGGATAAATTCTTGCTATATCTGGCTTCATTTCTATGGATTTTTTAATAGTTACTAAATCAATTTCTTTTGTATCTCCCGGAAGTCCAGGCATTATCTGATGTCCTAAGGTAAATCCTTCTTCCTTTATAAGTCTGGATGCATTTTCAACATCATTAACACTATGACCTCTTCCTGCTAATCTTAAAACATTATCATCTAATGATTGTACTCCTAATTCTATTATATCAACTTTAAACTCTTTTAAATAGTTTAATATGTACCCATTAATTGCATCTGGTCTTGTAGATAACCTTATCTTATGAATAAATCCCTTATCTTTATATTCTCTTGCTACAGCTAAAAGTTCCTTTTGTTTTGCTACTGGAATCGCTGTAAAAGTTCCTCCAAAAAATGATACTTCTATTATAGAATTCTTAGTATCCATAGTATCTAAATAACTATTTATTTTTTCTCTTACATCATTTGCTGTTACTTCATCATAAACACCTGCAATTCTGTCTTGATTACAAAATACACATTGATGTGGACATCCTTGATGTGAGATAAATATCGGTATTATATAATAATTCTTACTCATTGTTCTTCTCCATTTGTTTCAATGCTATTTTAGCTGCATCCTGTTCTGACTCTTTTTTACTGTAACCTTCACCGCTTGATATTTCCTTATTATCTATAATAAGCTTTGTATAGAATTTTCTTCTATGGGGTGGCCCTTCAAATTTAATTAACTCATAAACTATAGATATTTCCCCATTCTTTTGAAGGTATTCTTGCAACCTAGTTTTATAATCTAAAATTATATCATTATTAATAGCCTTTTCTATTATAGTTTTAAATGCACCTATAATATAATCCTTAGCATATTCCAAACCTTTATCTAAATATATTGCCGCTATTAAAGCC
Organism: Clostridium sp. 29_15; assembly: GCF_001916075.1. Lineage (NCBI taxonomy): Bacteria > Bacillati > Bacillota > Clostridia > Eubacteriales > Clostridiaceae > Clostridium > Clostridium sp. 29_15. The sequence continues at coordinate 16,460 of NZ_MNRT01000020.1, read as the reverse complement.
TCAACAGCATCTGCTATTAAAGACACTCTTTCACGACCTCCTGTAAGCTCTTCACCTTTACTCATTCTTAAGTGATTTCCTAAATCTAAAGATTTTCCTATTTCATATAAAGAGTTTTCACAAACGATTAAACTTCTAATTTTTGTAAGCTGTCCTTCACTTTTATCTTTAAAGTTTAAGAATAGATACTCCGTAATGGTAAGCTGAAGTATTGAATCTCCTAAAAACTCAAATCGTTCATTGTACTCTTCTTCCCTATGCTGATTTGCATATGAAGAATGAGTTAATGCTATTACTAATAATTTAGGTTCATTAAATTTTATTCCAATAATCTTTTGAACCTCTTCTATATATTCTTTCATTTCAACAACTCCTCCAAGTTTATTCTTCAACTTGCTTCCGTTATAAACAAATTCAAGAATAAACTATACTTAGCCTCATTTTTTCGTAATTTATTTAAATATATCATAAAATCCCGCAAATACTGCGGGATTTTATTTATTCCTCAACATGTGCCTTAATAAATTTAACTACATCACCAACAGTAACGAACTTTTCCGCTTCATCATCTGGTATTTCCATATCAAGTTCATCTTCTAAAGCCATTATCAGCTCAACTATATCTAATGAATCTGCATTTAAATCATCAATAAATGCTGATTCCATAGTAATTTCATTTTCATTTATGCTTAATTTATCTGCTATTAAAGCTTTTACCTTTTCAAACATAACTTCACCTCCTCACTATGCCCATTTAGATAATATTATATATTATAACATACGTCAATATACACTATAAAATTTATCTTATCACCATAAACTACTTAATTTTATATATTTTCTTTTATTTTGTCTAAAACTTTATTATCGTAAAATATTTTTGCTTGCTTTATAGCACTTTTAAAAGCTCTAGCATCTGAACTTCCGTGAGCCTTTATACAAATACCATCTACTCCTAAGAAAGGCGCTCCACCATATTCTTTATAATCAAATCGCTTTGCTATATTATTAAATACAGGCTTTAATAATACTGCTCCTATTTTGGAAACAATACCTGATGCCATCACTTCTTCTTTTATTACTTTCATAATTGTAGATGCAGTACCTTCATACATCTTAAGTATTGTATTACCAGCAAAACCATCACATACTATTACGTTAACATCACCTTTTGTTATCTCTCTTGGTTCTATATTACCAACAAAATTTAATTTTTCTTCTGATAAAAGTTTAAATGACTCTTTTGTGAGATCATTTCCCTTTTCTGCTTCTTCACCTATATTTACTAATCCTACTGAAGGATTTTCTCCATTTAAAACACCTTTATAGTATTCCTTTCCCATATGTGCAAATTGAACAAGGTATTCTGGCTTGCTATCAACATTAGCTCCAGCATCAACTATTATGAAACTTCCATTCTTCCCTGGCATAACAGGAGCTAATGCTGGCCTTTTAATCCCCTTTATCCTTCCCACAATGAAAGTACACCCTGCTAAGAATGCCCCCGTACTACCAGCTGAAATTACTGCATCACAAATTCCTTCTTTAACTAAGTTTAAAGCTTTACAAAGGCTTGAATCTTTTTTTCTTCTAACTGCCATTACAGGATGTTCATTAGTAGTGATTACTTCCTTAGCATCAATAACAATAATATTATTACCACTATAGTTATTTTTAGCAATTTCCTTTTTAATAGACTCTTCCGGACCAGTTATATAAAATTCTATATCCTTAAATTCCTCTAGAGCCTTTATAACTCCTGAGACAATTTCTGCTGGTGCATTATCGCCACCCATTCCATCTATAGCTATCTTCATCATTCTCACTCCTTTAAAAAAATTCTGTATATAAAGAAAAGAAAGTCATAAGACTTTCTTTCTATTGTTCAGTTGAAGCAACAACTTCTTTACCTTTGTAGAATCCACAGTTTTTACAAACTCTGTGAGCCATTTTCATTTCGTGGCATTGTGGACATTCAACTATTCCTGGTAAGCTTAACTTAAAAGTTTGAGCTCTTCTAGAATCTCTTTTTGCTCTATATGTCTTTCTAGCTGGATTTCCCATTATTACACCTCCTTATTCCCCAAACAACTCCCTAAGCTTTGCAAGCCTAATATCTACATCAAAATTATCACATTGACACTCTTTAACATTTTTATTAGTTCCACATTGTGAACACAGACCTTTACAGTCTTCCTTACAAAGTCTTTTGATAGGTAAGGTTGAAATAATACAATTTTCTACGATTTGGATGATATCCAATGTATCATCCTCTACAAAAATAAGTTCTTCATCATCTTGAAGTTCTTTACTTTTTGTAAACCTTTCTTCTATATCAACATCTATTGGATAGATAAAGGTGTCTAAACATCTTGAACATGTAAGTTCTAAATTTGTTTTAATATGAGCCTTTAATTCAAGAATTTCATCTTTTGAATTAACTTGGCCATTTACATCAACCATGGAAACTGCTTTAATTTCCTCACCTTCAAATTTTACAGGTTGGAATTCAAATGATAACTTAATTTCTTTATTTCTACTTCCTTTAGCAAGTAAATCTGAAAATTTTATAATCATAATCTTAACTCTGGATTATATCTCCTCATATTAAACGTATTTAATATATTGTGCCTAGCACAGCTCGAGCAAAGCAGCTTTTTCACTCCTTAGATTTATTGTTTGAGCCATTTATCGCTCAAACACAATTTATTATATAAAGTGTGTCTATAAAAGTCAAGCAATTTATTATTACTTTTTAATTAACTCCAAAGTATCTCTTGCAATTACTAATTCTTCATTAGTTGGAATAACAAATGCTTTAACATTACATCCAGCTTTTGAAATTTCTCTTATCTTACCTCTTACATTATTAGCTTCTTTATCTATTTCTACTCCTAAGAACTCTAATCCTTCTAAGCATTTTTCTCTAGTTTCTGGTCCATTTTCTCCAACACCAGCTGTAAATACTATAGCATCAACACCACCCATAGCTGCTGCGTATGCACCTATTGTAGTTCTTATTTTGTATTCAAATATTCTAAGGGCTAACTGAGCTCTTCTATTACCTTTGTTAAATGCAGCATCTTCGATATCTCTGAAATCTGAACTGATTCCTGATATACCTAATACTCCTGATTTTTTATTTAGTAAATCATTTACTTCATCTACTGATAACCCTTCTTCTTTCATTAAGAAAGTAACTATAGCAGGATCGATGTTACCACATCTTGTTCCCATTGCTACACCTTCAAGCGGAGTGAATCCCATTGAAGTATCAACAGATACACCATTTTTAACAGCACATAAACTTGCACCATTTCCTAAGTGGCATGTGATTATTTTTAAATCTTTTATATCTCTTCCCATAACTTCTGCACAAGTTTGAGAAACATACTTATGAGACGTTCCATGGAAACCATATTTTCTTATTCCATCTTTCTCATAAAGTTCATATGGTAATGCATAAAGATATGCATCTTCTGGCATTGTTCCGTGGAAAGCAGTATCAAATACAGCTACCATTGGAGTGTTTGGCATTAATTCTTCACATGCCTTTATACCTATCATGTTTGCTGGATTATGTAATGGAGCTAATTTAAAACATTCTTCTATGTTAGCTTTAACTTCATCATTAATAACTACAGATTCTTTATATTTTTCTCCACCATGAACTACTCTGTGCCCAACAGCTGAAATTTCATCCATTGACTTGATAACACCATTATTTTCATCAACTAAAGCTTCTAAAACTAATCTGATAGCATCTTTGTGATCTTTCATTTCTTCTTTAACGATATATTTATCTTTTCCTTCAACCTTTTGAGTTAAAACAGAACCTTCAATTCCTATTCTTTCAACTAAACCTTGAGCTAATGCTTCTTCATTCACCATATCGATTAATTGATACTTTAATGAAGAACTTCCACAATTTATAACTAATACCTTCATAAAAAACACCTCACTATAAATGTCTATAAATTTTTTTAATACTATAAAATGCCTTGTGCTTTGAACATTTATCTATATTATTTTGCTTGAGCTTGAACTGCTGTTAGTGCTACAACGTTAACAATATCATCTACATTGCATCCTCTTGATAAATCATTAATAGGCTTAGCAAATCCTTGACACATTGGTCCAATAGCTTCTGCTCCTGCAAATCTTTGAACTAATTTATATCCAATATTTCCAGCTTGTAAATCTGGGAATACTAATACGTTTGCTTTTCCAGCAACAGGGCTATTTGGAGCCTTTTGTGCAGCTACGCTTGGTACTATAGCAGCATCTAATTGTAATTCACCATCAATTAATAAGTCTGGTCTTAATTCTTTAGCTAATTCTGTAGCTTTTCTTACTTTGTCAACCATTTCATGATCAGCACTTCCCATTGTTGAGAATGATAACATCGCAACTCTTGGTTCTACCTTACAAAGATTCTTAGCTGTATCTGCTGTAGCTATTGCTATTGCTGCTAATTGTTCATATGTAGGGTTTGGATTAACAGCACAATCTGAGAATAATAACATTCCTTGTTCACCATAAACTGAACCTGGAACCATCATTATAAAGAAACTTGATACAACAGAAACACCTGGTGTAGTCTTTATAATTTGTAGACCTGGTCTTAATAGATCTCCAGTAGTATGAACTGCTCCTGAAACCATTCCATCAGCATCATCTAACTTAACCATCATTGTACCAAAGTATAATGGATCTCTAACAATTTTGTCAGCCTTTTCAATTGTCATGCCTTTGTTTTTTCTTAATTCATAGAACGCATTGATATAAGCTTCTAATCTATCTGATTTATTAGGATCTATTACTTCAACTCCAGTAAGATTAACATCAAGCTCTTTTGCTTTGCTTCTTATTACGTCTTCATCTCCTACAAGTACTGGTCTAGCTAATCCTAGCTCAACTATCTTCCCTGTAGCTTTTATAGTTCTTTCTTCGTCACCTTCTGGAAGAACTATTCTTCTTTTATCTGCTTTAGCAGCAGCCCATAATTTATTCATAAGTTCCATATTATCTTTCCCCTTTCTCAAGTGATACGAACTCAATCTTCATCATATAATATACTCCTATATGTACATATTTTTCAATACTAAATTTCTAAAAATAGATTATTTCTTTATCTTTTGAATTTTCTAAAAATTCAAATATTTTTAATATATCTTTTATTTTTATCAATTTATGAGGATGTTATGCTATAATACTTTTATATTTTTTTAAAAGGAGCTTTCTAATGAATATTACAGGTATTATCACTGAATATAATCCATTCCACAATGGACATATGCACCATTTACAAGAGTGCAAAAAAAACACCAAATGCGATGGTGTCATCTGCATAATGAGCGGAAATTTTATGCAAAGAGGTGGTCCTGCCATAATAGATAAATGGAAAAGAGCCCAAATGGCTATAGAAAATGGCGTTGATCTTGTTATAGAACTTCCTACATACTACGCTGTTTCTTCAGCTGAATTCTTTGCATATGGTTCTGTATCAATCTTAAATTCTTTAGAAATAGTCAATAATCTATTCTTCGGTTCAGAATGTGGCGATATTAAATCTTTGACTAAAATTGCACAAACTCTCGTAGAAGAGCCTTGGGAATTTAAAGAAATTTTAAAAAGAAATATAAACTCTGGATTAACCTTTGCCAAAGCTAGAGAACTAGCCCTAATAGAGTTTACCAATGATAACTATATTGAAAATATCATTTCTTCTTCTAATAACATATTAGGAATTGAATATATTAAAGCTATTTTGAAACTTAATAGTCCAATAGTTCCTTTTACATTAAAACGGGAAGGTTCTAGCTATAATGATAAATTACTTTCTACCTCCTTCTCTTCTGCAACATCCATAAGAGAAGCTTTAAAAAATAAAAATGATATTACTTTTATTAAAGATGCTATGCCAGAGAAATCATTTAATATTTTACGTGAACTTAAAAATTCAAATTATCCATTTACATTTGAAGAAAGTATGTTTCAATATATAAAGTATCTAATAACCACTAATTGTATAAATTTTAACAATATTTCAGAAATCAAGGAAGGTATTGATAAAAAAATATCAAAAGAAATTGAAAATAGCACTTCCTTAGATGATTTGATTTTAAATATTAAAAGCAAAAGATATACATATACAAAGATAGCTAGAATTCTTACACAAATTTACATTGGTTTTTATAAAGAAGATTATTCCAAAATGAATTTAGAAAAATATCATTATGTTAGAGTCCTAGCTTTTAATAAAAAAGGACGAGAAATTCTGAGCCTTATAAAAAAGAAAAGTAGCATACCACTAATTACCAAGCTTCCTAAAAACACTGAAAATCCACTATTAAAACTGGATATCGCTGCAACTAAAGCCTATTCAATTTTAAATTCAAAACTTAAAGCAAATTCTGATTATTTAATCAGTCCAATAATAAAATAATAATATTGTAAAGCCATAAGCATATAAATATTATATATATATTTTTTATTCTTCATTAATAGGAGGACTTCTATGTATACAATTTCTATCTTATGGCTTTTAATAATTATTCTTTCAATAATACTTATAAAGCTTCTTAAATTAAGTAAAAATCAAATAATTACTATATTTATTACCTTATTTATAATACTCTTTATCATAAATCTAAACACATGCATGCAATCTACTTTTACAGGATTAAATTTGGTTATAAAAGCCATTTTACCTACAATTTTTCCTTTTTCAGTTATATGTAATCTTATCATTCATTATGATGGCATTTCATTTTATTCAAATATCCTAGGTCCAATTATATGTAAGCCTTTAAAATTATCTAATTGCTCATCTTTCCCTATTGTTGCAAGTCTACTCTGTGGTTATCCTCTTGGTTGTAAATATTGTTGTGATCTTTATGAACTTGGCTGTATTTCAAAAGAAGAATATTTAAGACTATTAAATATTGCTTCAAACGCCAGCCCAATTTTTTTAATAGGTTCTGTAGGTGCTGCTATGCTAGGAAATATCAAGTACGGCTTCATACTTTTACTGGGAAATTATCTTGCCCCTTTAATAATAGGTTTTTTTACAAAAAAAAATACTCATGAATTTAATAATTCTAATGAGTATCCTTTAAAAATTGACGGCTCCTACAATTTTGGAATAATAATAAAAACATCCATTGAAAATGCAATTAATACCACCTTACAAGTGGGTGCCTTTGTAATTATATTTTCTATCATTATAGGTATAATAAAAAACAATTCCTTAATAAATATCATTTTTAATAATGTTGAAAAGCTATTATCATTATCACCTAATTCATTATACGGAATTTTTCTAGGATCCATTGAATATACAAATGGTTGCAAAATTTTAACTTCTATTTCTTCATCAATCATCTTTAAACTCAGTGCTATAAGCTTTATCTGCTCATTTTCAGGCTTATCTATAATTGGTCAAATTTCTTCTTTTACAGGTAAATTCAATGTTTCACTTAAGAAATATTCCTTTATAAAATTTATTCAAGGGATAATTAGCTTCATAATAACCTTTATTTTTTCTAGCATTTTTATTAGTACAGAAACTACATCATCTATATATATTCATTCTTATTACAACACTAATAAATTACTTTTCTTTACCTATGCATTACTATTACTTCCGTTAATAGTAAAACTTACAAATATATTATTTAAGAGGTTACATATTTCTTAATTCATTTATGTTTTCTTTAATAGTTTCACTACTTTTAGTCATTTTTTCCTCTATTTCTTTTGCTGTTTTTTCAAATGACTCTTGCATTGATTGTATAAGCTGTAGCTTCTTTTCTTCTATTTCATTATCAAGCTGTGATAATATTTCAGTTGAATATTCTCTAGAACCTAGTGTTAGTGCTTTAGCATCTCTTTTTGCTAAGGCAATAATTTCATCTGCACGAATCTTTGCTTCCTTAACTATATCATGATTTTCCATATTTTTCCTCATCATTTCCATAGTTTCTTTTTTCACGTTTTGATACTCCTTTTGAGCATTTTCAAGAATTCTATCCTTCTCACCCATTACCCACTTAGCTTTTTTAAGCTCATCAGGTAGGTAATTTCTAATTTGCTCAATTACTTCTTCAAACTCCTTTGTATCAATCATCGCCTTACCTGTTATTGGAATTTTAGGAGCATTTTCTAGTACCTCTTCTAGATATTCTAACAGTTCCATAACATTTAATTCTCCCTTATTCAAATTACTCCCTCCAAAATAAAACTTTATTTTAATCTTATTTTAACCATATCAATAATTTCCTTTGGCACTAGCCCTGATATATCTCCCCCAAATTTCCCCACTTGCTTTACAGAAGAAGAACTAAGATATGAATATTCTATAGATGTCATCATAAACAATGTTTCAATATCTGGATCAAGTTTTGAGTTCATAAGTGCCATTTGTAGCTCATATTCAAAATCTGATACTGCTCTTAATCCTTTTAGAATAACTCGTGCATTATACTCTTTAGCCAAATCTACCAATAAGCCGTTAAAACTTACTACTTCTACATTTTCAAGATGAGCTGTTGCTTTTTTAATTAGCTCCACTCTTTCTCCTATTGTAAACAACCCTTTTTTATCTATATTAATTAGAACCGCTACAATAACTTTATCAAAAATATTACATCCTCTTTGGATAATATCTAAATGCCCATTGGTTATTGGATCAAAGCTTCCTGGATAAATTGCTACTCTCATATCCTTCTCCTACTCTAATTTAGAATCAACTCTATAATAACATACAGTTGTATTTCCGTACTTTTTACTTTTAGTCAAGACTATATCTTCATAACCTTCATATATTTCTTCAATAGAATCAATTTTAGTTACTATAATTCCTTCTTCTTTTAATAACTTATGTTCCTTTATTATTTTCATTGCTTCTGGAATCATTTCTTTACAATATGGAGGATCTATAAATATAATATCAAACACTTTTCCCTTTTTAGCCAAAGCTCTAAGCGCCTCATATGAATCCATATTTAACGGATAGCTACAATCTTCAAATCTTAAATTTTCCACATTTTGTTTTAGTAATGGAAATGTAGCTGGACTCTTATCGATTAGATAGACCTCTGCTGCTCCTCTACTGGCACATTCAAGACCTAAGCTTCCTGTTCCTGCAAATACATCTATAACCACTGCATCTAATATATGGTTTTGAATTGTATTAAACATAGCTTCTTTCACTCTATCTAGTGTAGGTCTTGTTTCCATAGTCGCTGGAGGTATTAATTTACGTCCTCTTGCTTTTCCTGCTATAATTCTCATTAACACTCCTCCTTTAGTTTAACATTACCATTTTATCATATAACATTTCTATAAACAATTTTTTTATTAGTTAAAGCATATATACTTGCTCCATCTTTCTAATGAGTAAGCTATATCTCTACACAATTTAACCTTGTTAGGGTCTTCTGACTCTAATAGCATCTTTCCTTCTTCTCTTGCACATCTAAGAATTTTAACATCATCATAAAGGTTTGCCAAAACAAACCCTTCATCACCACTTTGTTTAAGACCAAACAACTCTCCTGAACCTCTAAGTTTTAAATCTTGTTCAGAAATATAAAATCCATCAGTAGATTCAGTCATTATTTCCATTCTTCTTTTAGTATTATCGGTTTTGGCATTACCAGTAAGAACACAATATGATTCATACTGTCCTCTTCCAACTCTTCCTCGTAATTGATGAAGCTGAGCTAAACCAAACCTTTCGGCATTTTCTATGATCATAACTGATGCATTAGGTACATTTACCCCAACTTCAATTACTGTTGTAGAAATTATAACTTTCGTTTCATCTCCCTTGAATCTATTAATTATTTCATCTTTTTCTTTTGGCTTCATCTTCCCATGTAATATTTCAATATTTATCCCTCTAAATACTCCATCCCTTAATTCATCATATAATTTTTCCACAGAACTTAACGATAATTTTTCATCTTCTTCTATAAGAGGACATACAATATATACCTGTCTTCCTTTTCTAATTTCATCTAAAGCCAAATCATATGCTAGCATTCTATGGTCACCGTTATAAAACTCTGTCTTCACAGGCTTTCTTCCTGGTGGAAGCTTATCAATGACCGAAATATCAAGATCTGAGTATACATATAAAGCTAAGGTTCTTGGTATAGGAGTTGCTGTCATAACTAACACATCTGGTCTCCTACCTTTATTAATAAGTCTATTTCTCTGTTCAACACCAAATCTATGTTGCTCATCAGTAACAACAAGTCCTAAGTTCTTAAAATCCACATCTTCCTGTATTAAAGCGTGAGTTCCTATTACCACCATAGGTGTCTCTGTAGTAATAATCTCCTTTATCCTTCTTTTTTCTTTTGCAGAAGTACTACCTGTAAGCAGTTCTATATGTATACCAAAAGGTCCTAAAAGTTTCTTTGCTTCTTCGTAATGCTGACTTGCTAGTATTTCTGTAGGAACCATAAGCGTTGCTTGATAACCACATTTAACCACATTAAAAATAGCTATAAGAGCTACTATAGTCTTCCCAGAACCAACATCACCTTGCACTAACCTATTCATTGGGAATAAACTCTTTTGATCTCTTAATATTTCTCTCACTACCCTAGTCTGTGCCTCTGTCAAACTATATGGAAGAGCTGCTTTTAAATCACCTAGCTCCTTTACCCATGGGAAAGATATTCCATTTTCTACTTTTAACTTTCTTTTTAAAAGTAGAAGTTTCATAGAATACGTAAATAATTCTTGAAATTTTAATCTGATGATAGCTTTTTCTAGTTCGTTTCTTCCAGAAGGAAAATGTATATTCCTCACAGCAAAATCTAAATCCACCATTTTATATTTATCAATCATTTCCTGTGGAAGATTATCCTTTATCTTTATATTTTCTAAACAATTAGAAATAAGTTTAATTAGAATTTTATCTGTTAATTCTTCCTTTAAGCTATACTTTGGAACTATTTCATTTTCCATAGCTACTTTAATACCTACTATAGGGTTAACAACCTCAATCTTATTTCCTACCTTTTTAAACTTACCTATTAAATCATATTTTTCACCAATTTTAAAGGTATTTTTAATAAATCTTTGATTAAACCACTTACCTTCAATTATCGTACCATTATAGTTAAATCTTATGGTAGTCAAATACTTTCCTGTCTTAGTCCTTACATCTCCACAACAGCCCATACAAAAGCAAGTCAAGACATTCTTTTCATCATTACTTATTTCATTCACCGGTACATTATTCCCTAGAAATTCATAGTCTCTAGGGAAATATAATAAAAGGTCCATTATGGTAAATATTCCACACTTATTTAATTTTTCTAAAAGTTTAGGACCAACGCCTTTTAATATCGAAACATCATTTGAAACATCCATCACATCACATCCTCAATAATAGTCTATTTTTTAATTAACATTAAAGCACAAGAAGACCTGCTCCTTGTGCTTTACCTTTTATTATTCTACTGACATTATGAAGTAGTATAATGGTTGATCCCCTTTATAACATTGAACATCAAAATCATCATATTTCTCTTCTAATTCATCAATGAATTCTTCCATCTTGTTTTCATCAACATCTTTTCCATAGAAAATAGTAATAAGCTCACTATCTTCATCAATCATTGATTCTAATACTTCTTTAGCTACTTCAAAGTAATCTTCACCTACAGTTTTAATCTTACTTTCAACTAAACCTAGCATATTTCCTTCTTTAATTTCTATTCCATCCATTTCAGTATCTCTTACTGCATAAGTAACTGAACCTGTTTTAACCATTTCTAATGCTTCCTTTAAAGCTTCTTCGTTGGCATCAACATCTGCTTCATAGTTAAACATAGTTATTGCTGTAATTCCTTGTGGAATACTCTTAGTTGGAATAACTCTAACATCTTTATCTGATATTTCTGCTGCTTGTTCTGCAGCCATAATAATATTTTTATTATTCGGTAATATGAAAATATGATCAGCATTAAGCTTTGATATACATTCCATCATATCTTGTGTTGATGGATTCATAGTCTGACCACCTTCTATTACGTAGTCAACTCCAAGGTCTTTTAATACTCTAGTGATTCCATCTCCCATTGCCACTGAAATAAATGCATATTTTTTGCTTTCAGCTGGTGCAACTTCTTTTTGAACATCGCTAGCTGCCTCTTCATTTTTAAGAGCTAATACTTCTCTATGCTCTTCTCTCATATTATCAATCTTTATCTTTGAAAGTTCACCATACTGTACAGCATTTGATAATACTTTACCTGGATCATTAGTATGTATATGAACTTTTATAACATCTTCATAACCTACTACTATCATAGAATCCCCTAAACTTTCAATCTTATCTTGGAATTCTTTAGATTTAGCTGCATCTCCTAATATTATAAATTCCGTACAGTAACCAAATTTTATATCTACATCTTCAGTTGAAGCAGCACCTGTAGCTCCTGCTGATTTTACTGCAACATCTTTTATTTCTGCTTTTATATCATTTTTTAGAGCATCAAGCATTCCTTGAAGAATGATATATAATCCCATTCCACCTGAATCTACAACTTTAGCTTTTTTTAAAGCTGGTAATAAATCTGGTGTTTTATCTAGCATTATCTTAGCATTAGTAACAACTTTTTCCATAACTGCTATTATATTTCTTTCTTCTACATTTGTTACAGATTCAGCTGCTGCTCTTATTACTGATAGTATAGTACCTTCTGTTGGTCTCATAACAGCTTTATAAGCTGCTTTGCTTCCTTCTTCAAAAGCTACTGCAAGCTCTTTTCCATCAACTTCTGTTTTTCCTTCTAAGCCTTTAGAAATCCCTCTTAAAATTTGAGAAAGAATAACTCCAGAGTTCCCTCTTGCTCCCATTAAAGCACCTTTTGCTAGTATTTTAGAAGTTTCTCCTATAGACTCTGAATTTAGGTTTTCAATTTCTTTTACAGCTGCTTTAAAGGTCATTGACATGTTAGTTCCTGTATCTCCATCAGGTACAGGAAAAACATTTAGTGCATTAACAAAATCACTTTCCTCTAATAGCCTATTACTAGCATTAACAACCATATTGTAGAAGTCATGGCCATTTATTTTTTGATATTTCATCCTATTCCCTCCTAGACTCTAACCGCTTGAACATTTACCGTAACTTGAGAAACTTTTAATCCAGTAAAATTTTCAACACTGTAACGTACTTTTTGAATAATATTATTTGCTATTACTGATATTTTAGTTCCATACTCAACCATCACAAATAATTCAATGTTCAATTTATCATCTTCAGTAAAATTTAATTTTACACCTTTGCTTAAATTTTCAATTCTCATTAATTCCCATAAGCCTTCAGAAGCATTTTTTGATACCATACCTACAACACCGTAGCATTCCATTGTTGATAAACCTACTATCTTAGCAAGCACTTCTTCTGAATAATGTATATTTCCAAGGTTATTTGAATATCCTATCATGCAAAACCCTCCTTATTTCATTTCCATAAGGTTATTGTATATTAGATAATGTATTAATTCAAGTAAATTTGTATGTATTTAGATATATCTTACATCTTTTATTATCATTTTTTTATTTTTTTTTATTTTTCTATTGCATTTTATATTAAATTTTGATAAACTTAATTTCGTCCTATTGAAGAGATATAATCTTCAAATATAAGGAGGTGTTTTTTAATGGCAAGAAGATGCGAAGTTTGTAATAAAGGTGTTGTTTCTGGAACACAATTCAGCCATTCTCACCGTCAATCTAAGAGAACTTGGGCTCCAAACATAAAGAGAGTAAAAGCTTTAGTTAACGGAACACCAAAAACAGTTCATGTATGTACAAGATGCCTTAGATCTGGTAAGGTTGAAAGAGCAATATAAGTTCAAATAAAAAATGCAATTGATAGAATCAATTGCATTTTTTATTATACTTTTTTAAAAGTCATATAAGTTACAACACTCCTCCTATGTATTTTTATTTTCTCCTAAAGAACTTTATTATACATGACAGAAATTTAGGCAATTTAATAGCAATTATCTTCATTAACCCTTCACCTCCAAAAAAAATCACCTTACCCCATTAACTATTCTATGCTAGATAACGATGTAAGGTGATTATTTTTTATATTAATCTTTTGAAAAAATAACTAAAATTTTTCCTTTAGTAAATTCCACTTCAATGTCCTCTTCTAAAAACTCATTTGATACAGTTCTATTATCTCCAAGATATAACGTATAATTTTCTAAATCATACTTGGCATTTTTTATATTGAAATTTTCTACTTTATCACAATATGCTAAAAATGAAATATATCTATAAGAATTATCTTTTTTAATTTTAGAACTTTCTTCTAATAAATATATCTTATTTGTTTCATTTATGATATATGCTTTTGCTCCTGCACTATTAGCTTTAGATAACAGTCCTAGATTAGCAAAACTATGATCAAGTCTACTGCCTGTCATAGCCATCATGTATATTTCTGCAAATTCCATCTTTAAAGCTATTTCCATAGCAATATCTGAATCAGTACTATCCTTTTCACAATTATACTTAAATTTTTTTATACTATTAATTTCTAACTTTTTAATATCATCCCTATTTATAGAGTCAAAATCTCCTACAATATAGTGAGGATAAATATTATTTTTTAATAAATATGAACATCCTCTATCCACACCTATTATCTTATCAACTTTTTTAGCATAATCTTCTAGTAATTTTCCTGATGGCTCATTTCCACCACCTACAATTAGAACTTTCACTATATTCCTCTTAAAGCTTTTATATTTTCTTCAATTACATCATTTTTAAATACAGCTGATCCAGCAACTATAACATTAGCACCTGCATCTATTACTTTTTGAACATTTGAAGAATCAATACCACCATCAACTTGAATCATCAAATTCTCATTATATTTTATGCTCATTTCCTTTACTTCTTTTACTTTATCAATTGTATATTCAATGAATTTCTGTCCTCCAAAACCTGGATTAACAGTCATTATTAATACCATATCAAGGTTGGCAATAATATTTTTAAGTAAATGAACAGGTGTAGCTGGATTAAGTGCAACTGCAGCTTTTTTTCCTTTAGCTTTAATATATTCTATAGTTCTATCTAAATGTTTTTCACTTTCATAATGAATTGTTATTATATCTGCTCCTGCATCTATAAAATCATCTATATACTTAGATGGATTTTCTATCATAAGATGAACATCAAATACTTTATCACTTTTATTTCTTATGGCCTTAATTATCGGCATTCCAAAAGAAATATTAGGAACAAATTGTCCATCCATTACATCTATATGAATAAAATCTGCTCCTGCATTACTTAGTCTTTCTACCTCTCTTCCTAACTCTGCAAAATTTGCTGATAATATTGACGGTGCTATTTTAACCATATTAATACTTCCTCCAATTCATTATTTCTTCTAATGTTCTTATATAAAATTCATATCTCAATTTATTTATGTATCCTTCTTCAACTGCATTCTTTACTGCACAGTTAGGTTCCTTATAATGTAAACACCCTCTAAATTTACAACTATTATTATATTCCTCAAATTCTGGAAAACAATATTTAAGATCATCCTTTTCAATAAAAGTAACTTCTAAAGTTGAAAATCCTGGAGTATCTACTATATATCCATCCTGAACATCTATAAGCTCACTATGTCTTGTTGTATGTCTTCCTCTACCTATCTTTTCAGAAACTTCTCCTGTTTCCATATGATAACTTTCTTTTAGAGTATTTATTAGTGTAGATTTTCCTGCTCCTGAAGGTCCACATAATACGGTAACGTTATTTTTTATCTTTTCTCTTAAAGTTTCTACTCCAATACCATTTTTCGCATTTATATATAACACATCATAGCCAATTGCATTTATCTTATCCTTTATTTCTTCCTTTTCTTCATAATTTACTAAATCAACTTTATTCAAGCATACAATAGCATGTATATTATTATGCTCACATAATACTAAAAATCTATTTAGTAAGTCAAAGTTGATATCTGGATTCTTTATAGAAAATACAACAAATGCCTGAGTTACATTAGCTACTGTAGGTCTAATAAGTTCTGAGCTTCGATCATATATGTTTTCTATTACTCCTTTGCTTCCCTCAAAAGTAATTTCAACATCATCTCCTACCATAGGCTTCATATCTCTATGCCTAAATTTCCCTCTAGCCTTACATTCAATTATCCCTTCTTCAGTTTTAATATAATAAAATCCGCCTATTCCTTTAATAATTTTTCCTTTCATGATGCCTCCATCTTTTTTACTCTCATATCTATAATAAACAGTTTATATAAAAAAATGCAATTGTTTTTTATTATTAAGTAAAAAAGTGGCTTTCGCCACGCTCCCTTCGGGAATTTAATTTTAAGTATTCTAAAAGGCATAGAACTAACATCGGTTCTATGCTATATTTTTCCTATT
>NZ_MNRT01000019.1:0-41033 GCF_001916075.1 Clostridium sp. 29_15 | reverse complement strand
TTTATAATTAATAAATTTAACATATTTAAAGGCTGAAAGCTAGATAACATCTAACTTTCAGCCATCGAAAATTTTATACTTTCCTGTACTTTAAAAAAAGCACCTATTTATAGGTGCTTTACTAATTTCTTTAATAACCTCTTTCTTATTACTTTATCATAAAACTTCCTTTAATTTTTCTATAAAAGGTATATCTGCCGGTGCAAATTTAAAGTTTTCTACTTCAGATATACTTATCCATTTTGCTTCATCATGGACACTTAGCTTTATTTCTCCTGAAATCACTGTGGCAAAATACGCCATAAGCTTTACTGTTACATTAGGATATTCATAGATACTTGTCTCTATGTAATTACCTATTTCAGTTTCAATTTTTAATTCTTCCACCAGTTCTCTTTTTAGAGCTTCTTCTGGCGTTTCCCCTTGCTCTACTTTTCCACCTGGAAATTCCCACATTCCTTCAAGCTTTAACTTAGGCGCTCTTCTTGTTATTAAAAACTTATTATCCTTCACTATTACAGCAGCTACTACATCAATCATAATCTAATTCTCCTTTGTAGTTTTAATTTATTATATATTATTTAGTGCATAAGAAAAAGCCTCGGCATTTGCTGAGGCTTTATTAATTAATGACAATGTCCACCACAATGTTTGCAATCACAACCACATTGAATGGATTTACCTTGTTTTTTATCTTTAATCATTTTTCTAACAATTAAGCTTACTACTACTAGTAAGGCAATTCCTACTATAACAGTTCCCATATGAATCCCTCCATATTATATTTAAAGATTTACTATGCCTTTAAATTTACAGTTAAATTTTCACTTTCTTTATATGGTCTAAAGAACAAATATAAGAATATAGCTATTATAATAATTGCTGCTACTGTACCTATACCAAATATTCCATCAGTAAATAACATACCTATTTGGTAAACACATAATGATGCACAATATGCTAACAATGTTTGATAACCAATGGCAAACCAAAACCATTTAGCATTATTCATTTCTCTCTTAATAGCTCCCATAGCTGCAAAACATGGTGCACATAAAAGATTAAATATTAAGAATGAATATGCTGCCAATGCTGTCATACTACCTGCCAAGCTACCCCAAATTTCTGATCCATTTTCTGCAACTTCACCAAATCCATAAAGAATACCAAAAGTTCCAACTACATTTTCTTTAGCAATAAGTCCTGTAATTGCTGATACAGTAGCTTTCCAATCTCCCCAACCTAAAGGTTTAAATAGCGGTGCTAAAATACCCCCTATAGCTGCTAAAATACTATCATTCATATTATCTACCATACCAAATCCACCATCAGCAAAACCAAAATTTTCAGAAAACCAAATAAATATTGTAGAAAGTAAAATTACTGTTCCAGCTTTTTTAATAAACGATGAACCACGTTCCCACATACTTCTTAATATATTCGAAACTGTTGGCATATGATATGCTGGTAATTCAATAACAAATGGAGCTGGTTCTCCAACAAAGATTTTTGTTTTCTTCAATATTATTCCTGAACAAATAATTGCTACTACTCCTATAAAATAAGCACTTGGTGCTACCCATGAGGCTCCATTAAATAATGCTCCTGCAATTAAAGCAATAATAGGTAGCTTAGCACTACATGGAATAAATGTTGTAGTCATAATGGTCATTTTACGATCTCTATCATTTTCAATTGTTCTAGAAGCCATTATTCCTGGAACTCCACATCCTGTTCCAATAAGCATTGGAATAAATGATTTTCCAGAAAGTCCAAACTTACGGAAGATTCTATCCATGATAAAAGCTATTCTCGCCATATATCCACAAGACTCAAGGAAAGCTAAGAAAGCAAATAATACAAGCATTTGCGGTACAAAACCCAGTACTGCTCCTACCCCACTAATAATACCATCAACTATAAGTCCTGATAGCCACGGTGCACAACTTATAGCATCTAAGCCATTTTGTACTGCTGGAATAATCCATTCACCAAACAACGTATCATTTGTCCAATCTGTTAAAATTGAACCTACTGTTGTAACTGAAACATAATAAACTATAAACATTACTACTGCAAAAATAGGAAGTGCTAACCATCTATTAGTTACTATTTCATCAATCTTATCTGAAACAGTATGTCCACCTTTATTCCTTCTTACAAAACAATCTTCTATAATAGATGAAATATATACATATCTTTCATTAGTAATTATACTTTCTGCATCATCATCCATTTCATCTTCACATCTTTTAATATCTTCTTCCACATGAGTAGCTATTTTTTCTGCTATTTTTAATTGTTCAATAACTTTTTCATCACGCTCAAATATCTTAATGGCATACCAACGTTGCTGCTCTTCTGGCAAATTATGAATCACTGCCTCTTCAATATGTGCTAATGCATGTTCAACGCATCCTGCAAATTTATGTTTTGGAATTTGAAGTACACCACTTTTAGCAACTTCTACAGCTTTATTAGCTGCTTCCATAACACCTGTTCCCTTTAACGCTGAAATTTCAACTACTGTACATCCAAGCTCCTTAGATAAATTCTTCGTATTCAGCTTGTCTCCGTTTTTTTCTATAATATCCATCATATTTACTGCTACCACCACAGGAATACCAAGTTCCATTAGTTGTGTAGTTAAATATAAATTTCTCTCAAGATTAGTTCCATCTATAATATTTAAAATTACATTAGGCCGTTCTTTAATTAAATAATTTCTTGTTACAACTTCTTCTAAAGTATATGGAGATAATGAATAAATACCTGGTAAATCTATTATACTAACATCTTTATCCCCTTTTAATTTTCCTTCTTTTTTTTCTACAGTTACCCCTGGCCAATTACCTACAAATTGATTAGAACCTGTCAAACTATTAAAGAGTGTTGTTTTACCACAATTAGGATTACCAGCCAATGCAATTTTTATTGTCATTTTATCAATCACTTCTTTCTAATATATAACTATTTCAAAATATTTCAATTAACAACTAAAATAATTATCATTAATTATTTATAAAAATTATTCAACTTCAATCATTTCTGCATCTGCTTTACGAAGTGACAGTTCATATCCCCTTACTGTAACTTCAATAGGATCTCCTAAAGGTGCTACCTTTCTTATATATATATCTATACCTTTTGTAATTCCCATATCCATAATACGTCTCTTTACTGGTCCTGCACCAACTATTCTTTTAACTTTTACAGTATTTCCACACGCTATATCTCTTAAACTTGTCATATTTATCCCTTCTATCTTTAAATTTATACTATAATTTTATTAGCCATATCCTTACCAATTGCTACTCTTGAATTCTTAACTTCCACAATCATGTTACCTTTTATTTCAGATATAACTGTAACTGCAGCACCTACAACAAACCCTATATTACCTAAAAATTTTTTAGTGTCCTCTTTACCACCAATTTTTTTTATTATATTAGCTTCACCTTTCTTAACCATTGATAAAGGCATCTTTAATCATCCTCTTCCTTAACATTGATAATCATTTTCATTTACTATATTATTAGTATATACCTATTTCTATAACATGTCAATACTTATCTTAATTTTCTCTTTTTTTATACACATATTTAAATATATTGTTTTTATCAAAAAATAAGTACTTGCCAAAAGCAAGTACTTAAGTAAATTTTAATTCATTAAAGCCATTACCATTTCTTCTATATCAAAAACTTCATTCGTTTCAAAAAGTTCTGCTAAAGCTTCTATATTTTCTTCTAAATGTTCAATATCTTTAGAGTATGTATGAGCTATATCTACCATGTCTTCATCAGTGAACTCATTATTTTCTATATATCTCACCACTGCTAATTCCCTTATCATCATATAACTTATAATGGCAGTCTTTATTTTAGCCAATGCATCATAATCAAAGACAGCTTTCATAAAGTATCTAAAGACAAAGTAAACTAAGATATTTTCAAATTTATATATTTTATCTTCATAATACTCTACAAATTGCTTATGTTTTAATATATATAATTCCTCATCTTCATCAGCTTGCCAAAAATATCTTAAGGCATCATTAAGACCTAAGGGATCATTGGGTGTTATATGCTTTAAATCTCTAAAGACATTGAAGTACTCCTGTATATTATCGTATTTTATACCTTCATTATCTTTGTATTCTTCCAATTTTTCTAACAGTTCTTCTAGAAAGAACTTATCTGAATACTTTTCTCTTACATACTTTATTTCCTTAATTTCACTTTCATCTATTTTTTCTTGAATTTCATCAACAAATAAAAGTGCCAAAGCAACTCTTTTTCTTAAATCAATATCCCTGTCCTGTAGCATATCCATAACTATATTTCTGCTTTGAAGTAATTCTATAAAAAGCTGTGCGTTTATATCATTATATGAACTCACTACTTCTTCATTTTCACTTAATTCAAAGGTTACTTTTTTATCATTATTAAGCATTATTCTAGCTGCTTCCGGACACGAAAGTGATATTCCTATTTCTCTTAGAGAACCAAACTCTTCTGTATATCTAGGGTATTGCTGACATGTATAACACAGGTTTTCTTCACCAATATTTATATATATATCACAAGTCTTTTCTTTATTTAAAAATGGACAATTATTTCCTTTAAGTACAAATATATTTTCTCCTGCTTCATGAACTATTTCACTTCTTAGTCTTTCTCCAAATTTACCTTGCACATTTTTATAACGGTCATATGTAACATCATCTATTACTATTCCCCATCCTGCACAGCATGTATCTTCACATTTTGATGCTATACATTTAAAATCCTTAAAGTATTCTGGAACTCTAATTTTCATTTCTTATTCCTCATTTATAATTTATAATTTAATTATTTATTTTCACTTTTATATTCATTATAGAAGTTTATTAATATTTCATACTCTTCATCTGATAAGAATTTACTTTCATGTTTTTCATTAATTTCCACATCAGTAAAATTCAAAAATCTTACCTTATTCTTATATAATTCAATTAATCCTAATCTTACATTGTTATTTTCACTCATTTTTATTTCTCCTTTTCTTCTTATATTTTAAATCTTGCCATACCATATACAAATTCATTTGTTGCATTTAGTAGATCAGCATTAATCAATATAATATCACATTCTTGGCAAATATCATATAAAATACTTTCAATAAATGAATTTCTTACTACTACTTCCTTAGGTCTAACATATTTGCATGATACATCCAGTAAATATTTTATCCAATAAATTCAACTTTACTAACTTCATCAATATAAGTAATTTCAGATAAAATATCATTAATATCTACTTCATCATCTACATTGAGCTTTAAGATTATTTTTGCTTTATCTATGGACACTTTTCTTGTTTCTATTGAAACAATGCAAACTCCTGCAATTTTTAAACCATCTCTTACTTTTTCCATAGATACAACTGTATCACCTGTTAATTCAACTTCAATAAAAACATAAGAATTTCTCTTTATTGACATTATTTTTTTTAATCTAAATATATCAGTTAAAAAAATGTATGATACTACAGTTATTATAACCGCTCCTAAGTATACACCTGATCCTACCGCTAGCCCTATACATGCTGCAAGACATATTGAAGCAGCAGTAGTTAAACCTTTTACACTTCGTTTATCCTTAAGTATCGTACCTGCACCAAGAAAGCCTATGCCTGATATATATTGTCCTGCCAATCTAAATACATCATTATTTCCTCCATTAATACGATAATATTCAAGGGAGGTTATTTGAATTAAAAGCCCAACCATACCTACAAGTACATGGGTTCTTATTCCTACAACCATACCTTTCTTTTCTCGATTATATCCAATTGCTCCTACAAGCACTACACAAAGAAAAGTCTTAAAAATAATTTCTAAAACTACCTTTATACTTACACTTTCTATGATTTCTTTTAACATCTTTCTTCCCCCCTTTTTTTTCTTAAGTTTTTCATTTTATACTCTTATTATATGGAGATGCTATTTATAATATAAACCAAAAGGAGTAGATTTTTTTCTACTCCTTTCCCTATCTATCCATTTTATTATTTTCAAGTATTAAAATTTAACCATATCTATATAAATTTAATTACCATCTCCTTTTCAGTAGATTAGATAATTGGATCATCTCCCTCTGGGCTGCTTCATAGTTCTTTATATAACTATGGTGCCAAGAAACTCCTGTTTCTTTACGGACAATATTAATGTTTGAGCATTCCTCCTTTCCATTAGTCTTCATAAAAGACTCTATATCATTCGATATTATCATCGCCAAGCATCCCTCCCTTTTCACACATATATGGTTAAATGTTTATAGACAAAAAGGAGTCGCAAAACATCTTTTGTGACTCCTTTTTCTTATCTATATTAACATTATACTACTATAAACACTCATTGTAAATATTTTCCATATTATTTTATTAAATTTTTTCACTTTCATACTTAAAACTTTTTTCTCTTTTATAGTAAGTATAAGCTAGTGGAATTACTGCTGCAAACCAAGCAACAGGATCTGCCAAACATATTCCCATAAATTCTAAAACCTTAGGTAATGTAAAGGCTACAATAGCTCTAGCAACAAGTTCATAAACTCCAGCCATCATTGGAATAAATGAATCTCCTATTCCTTGCAGTGCATTTCTATAAACAAATATTAACCCTAGTGGAATAAAGAAAATTGCTGAAATATTTAAAACCTGTTGTGCATAAGATAATATCTCTGCATCTGGATTGCTAACAAACATCATTACAAAGTATTTTCCTAAGAAAATAAGTATTATAGCTGAAATCACGCTTGTAATTATAGATATTTGTACACATTTCTTAACTCCTTCTTTAATACGATCATATCTTTTTGCTCCTATATTTTGTCCACAATAAGTTGCCATTGTTACACCTAAAGTAGTAGCTGGTTGCATAACTAATTGTAATACTTTTGAAGAAGCTGCATAAGAAGCTATTACTGTAGAACCAAATATATTTATAGCACTTTGTACTGTCATTATTCCTATAGATGTTATCGAAAACTGTAGAGCCATAGGTATACCTACTTTTAAATGTTTTCTGTAATATTTTTTCTTAACTTTAAAATCATCTTTTTTAAGCCTTAATATTTTATATCTTTTATATGTATAAATTACACATAAAATCGCTGAAACCCCTTGAGATATTACTGTAGCATAAGCAGCTCCTGCAACTCCCATTTTGAAGTTTATAATAAGAACTAAATCTAGAATTATATTAAGTACTGAAGATACTATAAGGAAATATAAAGGCGTTTTACTATCACCTAGAGCTCTTAATATAGCTGCCATCATATTGTAGAATATAATAGCTATATTTCCTGCATATAAAATAATTATGTATGTTGAGGCATCCTTCAGTATATTTGAAGGTGTATTCATAAGAGTTAATAGAGGCTTTGCCGAAAGTACGCTTATAAAAGTAACAAGTATAGTTGCTATTATTGATAAAATAATTGAACTAGCAACAGCTTCCTTAACTCCTACTTCATCTTTAGCACCATATTTTTGCGAAATAAGCACTGCAAATCCACTTGTAAGCCCCATTACAAATCCATTTACCAAAAATACCATAGAACTTGTTGTTCCTACTGCTGCTAATGCTTCAACTCCTATAAATCTTCCAACAATTATAGTATCAACCATATTATAAAACTGCTGAAATATATTTCCTATTAAAAGTGGAATTGAAAATAGCAATATCAGCTTCACTGGATTTCCAGTTGTCATATCATTTGTCATTTACCCATCTCCTTTTTATTTTTTCACCAGCATATATAATAACATACTTTACATAAATCTATTAATTATTTTTATCAATTCTTTTTAATTATTTTTTCACTGTCATTAAAAGTTATTACATTTACTTTCATTTTTTTCTCTATTATATATTTATTTTATAAAAGCCATTAATAATAAAGTTAAATAAAATAAATCCGTAAACTAACAAAGCAATACACCTTGCTAAAATCTACGGACCATAAAAAAACAGTTTTCCCCAAGAATAGCTAACAAAATAAACTTTTTACTATTATTTACATTTATAATATACTCTTTACCTTTAATATTGTCAATATAATTTTAAATAAAAAGGAACATCTTCACCAAAAGAAAATGTTCCCAAATATTACTCTACGCTACTCTTCTATTATTAATTTCTTCTATTATTCCCCAGACAATTGAAAACCATAAATTAATGCCAAAGATAGCACCAAAACTTCCATATAAATATAATTTTTTAAAGAAATCACCAGCAAAGCCATTAAACATAATGTGTATTTCTTTAGGTTCCATTATTGCTATCTGCTCCATAGTTATTTGCTTTATATTTACAGCTTTTAAAAGTTTACTAGTGTTATTAAATGTAACATTTAAAACTGCTTCAATAGCTCTACAGATAACATCATCTTTTGTATCCTCTTTTATAAAGCTGAATCCGTCATTAATTATTTCTTCACAGATTAGATTGATTATTTCCTTATTAACTTCATTAAAGCTTTTACTATTAAAAGCAGCTTCAATATATTCTTCTACACATTCTTTAGAATACTCTTCATCAATAATAGCATTAAAGGATACTCTTTTAACTACATCTTCATAAAATTCATTTGCTATTTTTTCAATAAGCGTTGCAAACTCTTCATTATTAACAACTATATTCAATATTGCTTCAGTACACTCTACTACATCTTTTCTTTCTAATGCTAGCATTACTTTATTTATGGATGTTTCTTTAATAGACTGTATAAACCCTTCATCTATTATTTCATCTAAGCACTTAACAATAGCCTCTAGATTTTTTACTAAATTATCATTACTTAACTTTATAATATTATTTAACTCTCTATTAAATTTGTAACAGATATCTTTTAAAGAATCTAAATCTAGTATCAATAGAAACTCTTTAAGATTTTCACTTAATATTATGTTGATAGACTCATCAATAACCTCTTCAATCTCTTCTTTTATATAGATAGATTTATTAAGGCTTATATAAATGCTATCTAATATTTTACTATAATTTATTTCTTTTGCCTTAAGCTGTAAACTCTTTATTGGTGTAGGATAAATAGAATATGATAATGTACTTTGAACTAATGATGTAATTTCTAAGTATTTATTATCTAAAAATATTGGTACTTTAATATCTATTATTGTATCTATACACCTATTTACTATATCATCTCCGCCAAACATTACATAAGCTCCTCTTTCAAGGAAATTAAGCCCTGAGGTAATTTCTCCCCTTACCTTTTCACTAAATTTACTTTTATTAGCTTTTAAATAACTTTCACCTTTGCTAATAATATATCTACTTAGCTTAGGTATATTACTATCAATATATTCTGCTATCTTTCCAGCAAATACATTTCCAATGGTATTATCACCATTAATTTCTTTTTCTAAAAATTCTGAAACTCCCTTTTCAAGATAATTCTTGCTTTCATTGAATATCAATAACATAGATTTATCTTTAATATATTTTCTTAAACTCTCAATTTTTTCACTAGAGATAAGCCCACTTAAATTGTTATTAATTATAGTTTGATATTTATCTTCGCCTTTAAATATCATCTTTTGAATCTTTTCTTCATTTAATATACTTTTACCATTATTTAATAAAACTTTTTTTAAGCTATTATTAATATCTTCTCTTATTTTAATAAGTTGTTCTTCTTTGATAAATTCTTTGCATTTTTTATCAGATTTCATTTTATTAGCCAAATAATCTGCTGTTTTCTCTGAAAAAATTACTGTTAACTTTCTAGCATCAAGGACAATTTTAGATATATACCTTGACTTTAAAATTTTCCCAACATTTATACTTCCTATACCTTCCACTGATTTATATGCTATTTTCTTTTTATTATTTTCTATATTTTTTTTCATTCCATCGTATAAATAATCTACTATAATCTCTTTCTTTTCTCTTATAGCATCCATGATTACTTTGTAATTACTTTCTGATATACTGCTAATAAGATATCCCTTAAACATATCTTTTTTAGAGGTTAATAGCATTTTTACTCTCTCACCGTTTAACAGTTCTTCATCAATAACATGACCTATTCCTCTTGCCATTGTATCCTTATGTGATGGAATATATCCTAAAGAAAACTTCCTTAAAAATGGTATTTTAGCTAAAAACTTATTTCTTTTATATGGATAAAATAACATTTTTAAAGCTATAACATTAGTGCCTACACCTATCATTGCCATGATAATGCAAGATATTATTGTAGAAGCCACACTCCCTGAAAATCCACTTATAGAGGTTGTTCCATAAAACAACCCATAAATTCCTCCAACAACAATCCCTAAAATGCCCCCAAATACTGATAATGGCTTAAGTTCATTTCCCATAAATGATTGAGCAAGCTCACATATTTCATCTTCATTAAACTTTATCAAATTATCATAAATGATATTCTTTATATTGCCATCAAGAATTTCTTCAATATTATTATCTATATAATTGTATAACTTTTCCTTTGAAACCAATATTAATTTATCTTTATTACATATATCCTCTATAAATTCATCTAAAGTATTTTCAGAATATCTTGTTATCATTTCTTCTTCAAGAGTTACTATTAAATTAATCATTGAACTTCCTAATAGTTCCTTTTCGCTCTCTGCTATCTTTATCAGATCTATCTCTCTAACCTTGCTTATTATTATTCTATTTATAGGTTCTAGTATCTCTCTCTTGCTATCCTTTAGCAGATGTAATAATGACCTATTAGCTTTCTCTGATAACTTTGTAAATTCCTTTTCTGATAAAAGATTTTTCACAGGCATATTTATTGCTTCATTAATTTTATCATTAATAATATTAACTACTTTTAGCTGTAAGAATTTTAATATTTCTTTTCGTTCATTACAAATCAATAAAATAAGCTGCTCTTTCACCTTTATTTTTAATAAACCAATGTTCTCTTCATTAATTAGAGAACTAATTTTCTTAGAGAATACTGCTTCAACTAATAGGCTTAATATTTTTTCACCATGAATATTAATCTTTTCCATAATAAGCTTACTTAGTGCCATTATTTTGCTTTCAGATATAATATTTGCTTCTTCAAGCTTACCTATTATATCTTTCACCTTATTACTCTTTAAATAAGTTATTATCTCTTGTGATATCTTCTTTACTGATTCTTCGTTCATTTCATATTCATCTATATAAGAAATAATCTTATCTACCACACTGGCTTTTTCTGAGATATCACTAAAAAGACTCTCCCTAACTTTTTGCACTATTATCCTTTTAATACTACCATCCATTCCTTCAATGGATTCATCTATAGATTCTTCAATAATTTCATTAACTTCATTCTTATTAAATCTAATCCATTGTGATATGCTTGGTATAACTTTAATGGTAATTTCCTCGATAAACCTTGAAAGGTTAATAGCTGATTCTTCTGGCAATAATTCGTATAATGTAAAATCTAATTCTTTTGCTATTTTTATTATTTCATTTAAAATATTCTTTAAACTATCAGTACCTTTATCTGAATTTATAAAGGTGCATCCCTTAGCAAATAAAGCTGAAGATATTTGTTTTTTTTCTACTGGAGAAAAATAATCATTTAATGTGTTAGAAGCTATTGTCTTAAATAAACTATTGATTATTTCATCTATATCAATGGCTTCATATATCTTTCCCAGTATATTTAAAAGTTTTTCTTCATCATCAAATATATTTTCTAATGAATTTATAATAAGTTCTTCTATGATAGATTCTATCTTTATTTTCACATCTTCATTAATTATATCTTTTAATATCAAATTATTATTTTGATGATAAATATTCTTTAATAATATAGAAACTTTATCATCAGACTTTATGTATTTTAAAATTTCTTCATAAACAATATCTGTTATATAAACTATATGCTTTGCTGATAAAATTTCTGTTATTTCTATATTATCTACTATATTTTTTAATAGTTTATCTGATATAAGTTTCATTTTAGCTTCTGTAAACTCCATGATGCTTTTTTTACTTTCTTCAAAATATGAAATATCTTTTATTTTCACATCATTAAATGCTTCTTTAAGGCCGCTATTCCAAAACTCTTCTACAGTTACATCTAACTGTTTCTTAAACTCTTCACCATGTATATGTTCTTTTAATGTCTTTCCATTAATAATATCTTTTTCTACTAGAGTACTTATTTCATCTATAAATTTTTCTTTATTTTTCTTAACTACTCCTCCCAGCTTTAATGGAGTGTATTCCTTAAAAAGCATATTTACAGCATATTTATTGGTAATATATCCTGCCACTCCCCCTGAAATACTTTGGAGTATTAAAAGTAATGGATTTATCAATGTTTTTCTCTCCTTTTATTACTGTTAATTACTATATTATACTACAAAGAAAATTTATCCACAAAATTATTATCCATTTTCCATTTTATGGTATAATATTTATATACTTTATTTTATTTTGCGAGGTGAATTATGGATAAAATTAAATTTAATAGTTTAAGTGAAGTTAAAAAAGTAAATTATATTTTAGAATTAAATAAAAAAATCAGCTTAAATGAAATAAGCACTCTTTTAGGCATAAAGAAAAGTTCCATTAAATCTCTAATGGGAAAATATGATTACACCTTCAATGGAAAAAACTTTTTAAAGCATAAAGAAGTATTGAAATCTCCCAAAACTTCTATGGCCCAACCCTCTTCCCCTGCTGATAGGCTATATGCCTTAGAAATGAGAATATTTGAGCTGGAAACAATAACTAGAAACATTAATTGCGATTTGCAAAATCATAAGCAAAATCATCAAAATAATAACCCTACACTACCAACTACTTCCTCATCACAGAAAAAAATAGTTTTAAAAGATTCTATAATCGATACCTTAAATATTTTTTTAAAAAAGCATCCTGACTTAAATGAAGATGATGTAATAAATAAAGCAATTTCAGAGTATATAGAAAACTATCATAGATTAGTTATCTATAATAAAAAAACTATCTGAATTTAATTTTTCCATATAATAAAACAATTTGAACCTGCATAAAAAATCATGCAGGTTCAAAATTATTAATTACTTTTAGCTATATTTGTTAATCATTTCATTTTTTAAATTCCAAAGTTCTGATGATAAATCTACATAATACTCTTGTGGATTAGTAAACCTCTTTTGCTCATCCCATAAACTGTTTACACTTTCTCTACAATAAGCTTTAATATCTAACACTGCTGGGCTTTCATAGACACATTCTCCATTTATAAATACAGGAACTTGAAGCTTTTTAGCATAGAAATTATCTACAAGCTTCTTCTTCCAAGTATGTACAGGATCAAATATTTCATATTCTCTACTGTCATCTATCACTTCATCTGCTAAAGTAATAACATCTGCAATTGCCTTATTACTTTCCTTATCAAACAATCTCCATACTTGTTTATAACCAGGATTAGTTACCTTTTCTACATTTTCTGAAAGTTTAATTCTTGGTACTATTTCACCATTTTCCTCTACAGCCATCAGCTTATAAACTCCACCAAATACCGGTTCTGATTTGGCTGTAATCAGTCTTTCACCTACACCATAAATATCTATCTTAGCATCTTGGCTTACAAGATCTCTGATGATAAATTCATCTAAGCTATTAGAAGCTAGTATCTTACAATCTCTTAATCCATTTTCATCAAGCATTTTTCTCGCTTTCTTCGATAAATATGATAAATCTCCACTATCAAGTCTTATACCTTTTAGTCTTTTACCCATTGGTTCTAATATTTCTTTAGCTATCCTTATAGCATTAGGAATTCCTGACTTAAGAACGCTGTATGTATCAACAAGAAGTATACAGTTATCTGGATAAGTCTTTGCATAAGCTTCAAATGCTTTATATTCATCACCAAAGAACTGTACCCATGAGTGAGCCATTGTACCCACTATATCTACCCCAAAATCTTTTCCTGTTATAGTAGTTGCTGTTGCACTCACGCCTCCTATTATAGCCGCTCTAGCTCCTAATATAGCTGCATCTGCCCCTTGACCTCTTCTTGCTCCAAGATCCATTACCACTCTGCCATTAGCTGCTGTAACAACTCTATTGGCTTTAGTAGCTATAAGACTTTGATGATTGATTGATAATAATAGCATTGTTTCAATAAATTGTGCTTCCATTACCTTTGCTCTCACTGTAACAAGTGGCTCATTAGGAAATACTACAGTTCCTTCTGGAATTGCATAAATATCTCCACTAAACTTGAAATCTCTTAAGTATTTCAAAAACTCTTCATTAAATATATTCTTTTGTCTTAAATATTCAATATCAGAATCTGAAAAGCTTAAGTTTTTAATATACTCTATAAACTGTTGTAAACCTGCTACAATTGAAAAACTTGCTCCATCAGGATTTTTTCTAAAGAACATATCACAATATACCACTGAATCAGCATATCCATTTTCATAATATCCATTAGACATTGTCAGTTCATAGAAATCCACTAACATACTTAAATTTCTTTCGTTTTTTAAATCCATACTCTCCATCCTTTTTCCTTATAATAAAAGGAAAATTCACCTCCATCAGCAGATAATATTGCTAACTTTTATTTATATTAACATATTATTATTATTTACATAATTAGTCAATGTCTAAATAGATTTATTTTTTTAACATTTTAGCAAGCTTTGCTATATACATATTCTAGAATAACCTTTAAACATTAAATATACTCTTAACATTTTTAATAAACAAAAAATCCTTAGACATACTCTGCCCTAAGGATTCTATTTTTTAATATTCCTACGTAAAAAAGCATCATTATGCGTCTTTACACTAGTTTGACAATATTTGTGTATCATTAATATATCCAAGATAGCTATGTGCTGCTTTTTTTATTTTATACTGCATAACTTGTATTGGATAATGGATGCTTGCGAATATATAGCTTCCTCTTTTTATCATATTCTTCTTTCGATATCATATCTTTTCTTGAATCATGAATTGTATAATCATATCCTTTGTTATTCACGTCATACCATTTTAATACTTCTCTAAAACTCTTACCATCTCTTTGGCTTTTAAGAAAGATACCACTACCCCTTCCTATATTATCTAGTGTCCATGTATTGCACCTTATTTCATTTAACATTGTCTTATTATAAGGGAACTGAACATATGCATGGGTATTGTTCATATACATTCTACAGATGGTGGTATCATCATCAAACTTTACTAACAAAATATCATTTCTCAATCTCTCTTCTCTTATACCTATTTTAAAATAATCATTTTTTAAACATAAAAATTTAAAGTCTTTTATTTTCTTTTCCTGCCCCATAATAAATCCCCCTTATAACATATATTTATGCAGGAAAGAAATTTTGTTTATATTTTTTGTAACTATTTTTAAAATTTATATGATTATACTAATTAATAGTTAAATTTATAAAAAAAGAACAGATATTCCTCTGTTCTTCAAAAATATTATTTATTCATTTTTTCATATACTTTGTCTATTATAGCTTTTCTTTCTTCACCTATAACACTGATTAACTTAGATGGCATAAAACCATTTTTATATACTCTATCTTCATTTCTCTCTATCATAGCCATGATAGTTTCTTCAAATTTTTCTTCAGTTATCATATCTTCTAAATAAGTATCTACTAAATCTTTTATTTTTGAAGCTAATTCTTTTGGATTTCTATATACTGCTCTCATGCTTTTCTCCTTAAACATAAAGTAAAATTTATTAAACATAATGATTTTACTTTAAATTTCAAGTTATTGCAATAAAAAATATTTACTTTACTTTCTCATGGCCTGTATACTTTAATATATTTTACTATTTTTAACCTTTTCTTCATTATGAAGAATTATTGCCACAAAATGCTGCTATTGTACCCTCAATTACTACGATGGTACATTATTTAAAACTTCCAATAACTTTTTATAATAAATATAGTTTAAATGATCTATATAGCCTTCCATACTCTCTAAATACATATTTTCTTTAATAAATGCTGCAACAAAATGCATTTCTTCCTTTTCTTTTAAATTAACCTTGCTTCTTACTGATGATTTAGGTAAATTTTTATCAATTGTATTTTCAATAATACTCTTATTATTAAATTCTAAACAAATTTGCTCTTTTAATTCATCTTTTTCAGGAGCAATTTTAAATTTATTACAATCAATTTTATATTCATTTTTCATAAAGTTATAAAAGCTTTTTATCTTCCATATGGATTTAAGCCACTTATTCTCTACATACTTTTCAATGTTCCGTAACTCACTGATGAAAATATTCTTTTTACTTTCTTCCATTTCATCCTTCTTAAATATATTTATCTGCCTATAAAACCATTTGATTATTTTTTCCTCTTCCATAGATAATCCTTCAAATTGATAAATAGGTATGTAATAACTCTCATTGACTATTTCATAATATAATATATTACTATGGTATTTACTCTCTAATATATTATGATACGACTTTAAATTCTCTTTCCATTTCTCAAGCCTTAAATCCCATTTAAAATCTATTGCTTCTAAACACTGTACAAATTCCTCATTAAGAACTTGTTTATTATATAAGCTTCTTTGTAGAGCGCACCATTTATAAAGTCTCTCATTTGCTTTATCTTTAGGTACTTCTATATGACCATTTACTTCATAGAATTTCACTAGATAATTAAAATTATCATACCAATTATAAGTAATCTTTTTTTCAATATTTCTAAATTTACTTATGACATCTTCATGCTCTTCATATAAGGCAAAATTAATTCGCTCTTCACATAACCCCAATGAAGCTCTGTATTTATTATTTTCCTCTGCACTTTTCATTAAATCACGTTTAAAATTAATCAATTCTAGATTATCAATATTATCTACAAAATCAAATATTATTGGATGATTATCAACATTTTCAGAAGTGAGGCATCTTCCTAACTGCTGATAATACACAACTGGTGATCTGGTATTTCTAAGCATCATTATGCCACTGATATTCTTTAAATGAAGCCCTTCATTTAACTTACTTATAGCAAATAGTAGCTTTATTTCATGCTGATTATTATCTTCCTGAAAATCATTTATTGTATTTTTTACATTATTACTTTGAGATGTTATAGTATAACTTTTAATATTTTTACAAATAGGAAAAGCCTTTTTAAACCAATCATTTACCTTTGGTATCATTTTTATTAAATGAAAATTATTTTCACAAAATACGATAAACTTAATGTTATATCCATAA
Organism: Clostridium sp. 29_15; assembly: GCF_001916075.1. NCBI lineage: Bacteria > Bacillati > Bacillota > Clostridia > Eubacteriales > Clostridiaceae > Clostridium > Clostridium sp. 29_15. The sequence continues at coordinate 23,761 of NZ_MNRT01000019.1, read as the reverse complement.
GGCAAATGCTTTTTTATTATGTTTGGAATATTATTTTCCTTTTGCCATATCTTTTTATATTCTTCAAGCTCTTTTATATATATTTTTTTATCTTCTTTAGTGATTATTTCTTCTTCCATTTGTTCCATACGTTTTTTTATCTCTTTATCAAGATTATAAATTGCTGAAACATAAACTGGATTAGGCAATACTTTTCTTACAATGGCATCTGAAAGACTAAGTGGCGTAACACAATTACCCTGTAGAAGCTCTTCAATCATATCCCTATTATTATCTAAAAACCTTATAGGTGTAGCTGAAAAACCTACAATAGAAGTTTCTTTATTTTTATCTATTATTTTCTTTACAGCTTTTCCCCAAGTTTCTGCACCAGCTCTATGCAATTCATCTAATAATATCAACTCTACATTAATATCATTTAACTTACCACTTCTATCCATAGCTGCTAACTTGCTATATGTATAAAACTTGCAACTTTTAACACACCATGGAGCTATATTTTTTAATTGCATGATAATTTCCTTACTTGGTGCTATGAGAATAGATTTTCTATCTAAATAGTCAAATAACATTTGCAGTATAATAAAACTTTTTCCTGTTCCTGTTGCATTAGAAACAGCAACTCTTTTTTCATTTTCTAATATAGCCTTAACTTCCTTATATGTATATCTATTATGAGGCTTTAAATCTGGCAAAAGTATGTCCCTATTTTGCTCCTCACTATAGTTATCTATTAAAACTTGTAGGAATTTAAAATCCTCTAAAGACATATTAATCTTATTAAATAGCCTTATATTTTCTATATATCCATTAAGCGATATTATCATAAACTGTCTACAGTTATATTCTTTGCTAGCTTTTTTCTCAAACTTTTTAAGTTCAGCAATAATATCACTATTATTCAATGGATTAAGATAGTTCTTAGCCTGTACAATCCAAACTATCTTATTAGGATTGCTAGGATAAGATAAAAGTATATCTGCTCCACCATCAAAAGCTCCACCTTTTATGGTAGCTATAAAACCATTCCCCTGAAAAAGCATGGCCAAAAACTCCTCAAAAAGCTTTCCTTTAATATATTTATCTGTTATCTCTAACATCAATTTTATTTTACTATATTCTTTATTTATAATTAATTCTTTTAATTGGTCCAATAATTCTTTCATCATTACTCTCTAATCTATTGTTATTTTTCTCATACTAAATAAATTCTATCAAATAGATATAGAAAAAGAAACTCAAATCTTTGAGTTTCTTTTTAATGGTTAATTTTAAATTTATGCAAGTCCTTCAATTATTCCACCACCAACAACAATGTTTCCTTGATAGAATACAACTGATTGACCCTTAGTTATTGCTCTTTGTTTTTCCTTGAAGCTTACTTTAACTTTACCATCTTCCATTGGAGATATAACAGCTTCAGCAGGCCTTCCTGAATATCTAACTTTAGCTTCTACTGTAATTTCTCCTTCTAATTTATCAAAAGGAATAAAGTTTACATCCTTAGCAACTAAATCTGTCTTAAATATATCAGTTTCTGGTCCTAAAACTATTTCATTAGTCATTGGATTAATATCTGTAACGAATACTGGTCTTCCAAGAGCTATTCCTAGACCTTTTCTTTGACCTATAGTGTAATATACTATACCTTTATGTTGTCCTAGAACATTTCCATTCTTATCAACAAAGTTTCCTGGAACTACTTCTAATGGTCTAACTTCTTTAATATATCTTCCATGATCATTGTCTGGAATAAAACATATTTCTTCACTATCTTTTTTATTATATACAGATAAGCCAATTTCCTTAGCTATTTCTCTAATTCTATCCTTTGTGTATTCTCCACATGGCATTAGAGTATGTGCTAATTGATCTTGAGTAAAGTTGTACAATGCATATGTTTGATCTTTTCTATCATCATCTGAACGAATCAGAAGATGTCTTCCATATCTTTCTTCTATCTTAGCATAATGACCTGTAGCAACATAATCAGCCCCAATTCCTCTAGCTTTTCTTAAAAGCTCATCGAATTTTAAATGCTTATTACATGCTATACATGGATTAGGTGTCTTTCCATCTATGTATTCTTGCACAAAATAATCTATTACCTTTTCTTTAAATGAATCTCTAAAATTCATTACATAGAAAGGTATTCCTATTTTATTAGCAACTCTTCTTGCATCATCAACTGCTGAAAGGGAACAACAACCACCTTCTCTTTCTGTGTAATCTTTATCTTCTTGCCATATTTGCATTGTTACACCAATTACATCATATCCTTGCTCCTTTAAAAGGTAAGCAGCAACGGAGCTATCAACTCCGCCACTCATACCTATAACTACCTTTTTCTTCTTTTTCATCTAATCACACCTTAAATCTTATTCGTGTCCATGCACTGCATCGTGTAATTCATCGTGATCAGTTTCTTCAAATTCCCAACCTTCTAAGCTTAACCCTTGATTTTTTCTATAGTCATTGATTGCTTTATGTATAGCTTCTTCTGCTAATACTGAACAGTGCATTTTTACTGGTGGAAGTCCATCTAAAGCCTCTGCAACTGCTTTATTTGATAATTCCCATGCTTCTTCTAATGTCTTTCCTTTAATTAATTCTGTAGCCATTGAAGATGATGCTATAGCTGATCCACATCCAAAAGTTTGGAACTTAACATCTTTGATTATGTTATCTTCAACTTTTAAATAAACTTTCATTATATCTCCGCACTTAGCATTTCCAACTTCTCCAACTCCGTTAGCGTCGTCTATTTCTCCTACATTTCTTGGGTTTTTAAAATGATCCATTACTTTATCACTATATATCATAATTATCTTTCTCCTTTTCTTTTAAAGTCGTACCATAATGGTGACATATTTCTTAATCTTTCTATTATTGGTGGTAATTCATTTAATAATTTTTCCACATCTTCTTCTGTTGATGCAGCACCTAAAGTTGTTCTTAAAGAACCGTGTGCTTTTTCATGTGGTAATCCTATGGCTAATAATACATGTGAAGGATCTAAAGAACCTGATGTACAAGCACTACCACTAGATGCACAAATCCCTTCAAAGTCTAATGATAAAAGAATTGATTCTCCTTCAATAAACTCAAAGCTTATATTAGAGTTTCCTGGTAATCTCTTATCTCCTCTTGGTCCATTTAATCTAGCATATGGAATTCTTTCTAGGACTCCGTCAATTAACTTATCTCTTAATACAGTTAATCTTGCTCTATTTTCTTCAATATTTTCAGTTGCAATTTCGATAGCTTTTCCTAAACCAACTACTCCTGGAATATTTTCTGTACCTGCTCTTCTTCCTCTTTCTTGTCCACCACCGTGAATTAAGTTATCTATTCTTACACCTTTTCTTATATATAAAGCACCTATTCCCTTAGGCCCATATAATTTATGTCCAGCTAAGGATAATAAATCAATATTCATTTCTTTAACATCTACCGGTACTGAACCCATTGCTTGAACAGCATCAGTGTGGAATAATACTTTCTTTTCTCTACAAATTGCTCCAATTTCTTTTATTGGTTGGATTGTTCCTATTTCGTTATTAGCAAACATTATTGAAACTAAAATAGTTTTATCTGTTATCGCTGATTCCAATTGTTTTAAATCAATAAATCCTTCTTCATTAACATCTAAGTAAGTTACTTCAAAACCAAATTTTTCTAAGAATTCACAAGTATGTAATACTGCATGATGCTCTATCTTAGTTGTTATTATATGATTTCCTTTTTTCATATGAGCTGTGGCAATACCTTTTATTGCCCAGTTATCAGCTTCTGATCCACCACCTGTGAAATACACTTCATTTGGATCACAGTTTATTGCTTTAGCCACTTGTGCTCTTGCATTATCTACTGCCATTTTTGTTTCTCTTGATATTCCATAGAATGATGATGGGTTACCAAACTTTTCTGTAAAGAAAGGCATCATTGCATCTAAAACTTCTGGTTTAACATATGTTGTAGCTGAATAATCCATATAAGTTGTTTTCATTATTCTTCTCTCCTCTTTAATTCTAAAAGTGAATTTTTATCTTTCATTTCATTATAATCATCTACTATATCTTGTAAAGTTATTGATTCCATAACTTCATCTATACTATTTTTAATTTTTGTCCATAACAATCTTGTGGCACAACAATCTATATTATCACAAGATACATTATCAATGCAATCTGCAACCTCCACAGGACCTTCTAAAATATTCATAATATCAGAAACTTTTATATCTTTAGGTTCTTTTGCTAAAACATATCCTCCTTGAGCTCCTCTAATACTTGTAATAAGCTTAGCTTTCCTTAGAGGGGAAAATAGCTGCTCTAAATAATACTCTGATATACTTTGTCTACTAGATATCGTCTTAATAGAAACGGGTGCATCTCCATAGTGAATTGCCAAATCCACCATTGCCTTTACTCCATATCTTCCTTTTGTTGAAAGTTTCATTTCTCCACCCCTTTTTATTTCTGACTATTTTACTATGTTTTATTTGATGTTTATATCTTAGCAAAGTACTCGGCTTTTGTCAACATAGATATAAAAAAAATCGACAGCAATTTTGAATTCAAAGAAAAGCTTGATTTCATCATAGCTGTTATTACTCCATTAATCTCTTTGAATCTTTTATAGCCATCTAACTTGTTACTATTTATATAACAGCAAATATCCATAAAAGATGAAGCTTAATATACTTCATCTTAATATTATTTCCCTTTAATCCTGCTCCAGTATTCTTTCATAGTTTTTTCAATTTTATTATCACCATATTCATAATACACTTTATTTTTAATATTATCTGGTAAATATTGCTGTTTTACATAATGATTTTCATATTTGTGAGGATACTTATACTCTATTCCTCTTCCTAGTTTACTAGCGCCTCCATAATGTGCATCCTTTAAATGCATTGGAATATCATCTATAGTTATATTTTCCAAATCATCTAAAGCTCTATCTATAGCAACATATGAAGAATTTGATTTTGGACTAGTTGCTAGTAGTATTGTAGCTTCCGCCAGAGGAATTCTAGCTTCTGGAAACCCCAGTTCCCTGGCTGAATCAACTAAAGACTTTACAATAAACGCAGCTTGTGGGTAAGCAAGTCCTATATCTTCTGACGCAATAACCTGTAGCCTTCTACATATAGATATTAAATCTCCACCTTTTATAAGTCTAGCTAAATAATGAATTGCTCCATCAGCATCACTACCTCTAATAGACTTTTGAAATGCACTTAATATATCATAATGAGAATCTCCATCCATATCAAAAGCTATTACCTTGCTTTGAGTTGAATCTTTAGCAGCTTCTAAATCAATCAGTATCTCTTTATCATCATTAGGTTTAGTGGAATTTAAAGCTACCTCTAATCCATTAAGAGCCTTTCTTACATCACCATTACAGTAAGCAGCCAAATATTCTTTAGCTTCATTGGTAACTTTAATACAAATCTCATTATATTCCTTACTTCTTAAAGTAATAGCTCTATCTAAAGCCTTCTTTATATCTTTTTCTCCTACAGGTTTAAATTCAAAAATAGTTGATCTACTTAAGATGGCTTTAAATATATAAAAATAAGGATTTTCTGTAGTTGAAGCTATAAGAGTAATCCTTCCGTCTTCAATATATTCTAACAATGATTGTTGTTGCTTTTTATTGAAATTTTGTATCTCATCTAAATATAAAACAACACCGTTTATTCCTAAAAAAGTATCTAATTCCTTTGTTATATCTTGTATATCTTTCAAAGATGCATTGGTTGCATTTAATTTATAAAATCTTTTACCAGCCTTTTTAGCTATTATATTAGCAACTGTTGTCTTGCCAGTTCCAGGAGGTCCATAAAAAATCATATTAGAGATATGTCCACTTTTTATAATTCTATCTAGTATTTTATTTTTTCCTAATATATGTTCTTGCCCACATACCTCATCTAATTCTGTAGGTCTCACTAAATCTGCTAATGGCTTCATATTTTCACCTCGCATTTATGTATCTATTCATAATATATTACCATAAAAATCAAACACATTTCCACTTTATTTAATATATTATAATAGGAACAATTTTTAAGGTGATGCATTGACTATTTTTATTTCTCTCTGTAAAATTCTCTTAAGTTTTATTGTATTCTTTTTTATTTTTTTTATTTTTATCAACAAATTAAAATTACATCTATACAGCAAATTTTTTCTTAAAGAAAAAAAATTATTAATTTCTAAAAGACCTATAAACTCTAAAATGATGTTACACAGCATAATACTCCTTATATCGGTAGTTTTATTTAGTTTACTTGAAAATTATATATATTTATCACCTTTTCAAGCTGGTTCTATTCTTGGTTGTGTTACTGGTATCATAGAAGGTATCTTTCAAAACACCATCTAGTTTATTTAAATTTCAAAAAAGGGGAATTCAAATTAGAATTCCCCTTTTTTGTTGACTAGTACAAAACTTCTTTCAATATAGCCCTTTTAACATTATAAAATTATAACTATATTCAATTATTTTTTCTTTCTTAATAACACAGCACCAATTAAAGTTGATAATAAACCAATTAATCCACTGCTTACTGCTGCACCAGTGTTAGGTAGTTTGTTATTTGAACTATTCTCTAGTTTTATAGAATCATTTTTATTAGCATTACCATTTGCTATCTCATTGTTTGATGGTTTATTTGTTATTTGATTATTATCTGATGGCTTTTCAGTAACTTTATCATCTTCTTTATTCGATGAATTTATCACTTGTAATTGTATTGATTTAGAAACTGTTGTTCCATCTTCTAAAGTAGCTTCAATATCATATTTATCAACATCAATACCAACATACTTTAAGACTTCAACAGGAATAACTAATTTATCTCCATAAACATAAACTGCAGGAGTTATTTCCTCATTAGAAGCAGTTCTTATATTCATATATTTTACAGGTAATTTCTTGCCATTAATAGTAACAAATTTTACATTGCTTCCACTAGGAATAAAATTAGGAATTTCTATACTCTTAAGATTATTTTTATCAATAACAATTGTATTTTCTTTATCAATACTTGGTGGTGTTACCGTATCATCTGATGGCGGTGTAACTGGTGGTACTATAACATTTTTATCTTTAACTTCAATGTCTACTGCATTTATTAATGAACTTCCTTCAGAAAATTTAAATGAAATAGTATAATTTCCTTCTACACTAATTACATTAGATATAACATTTGATGGTATTATTATTTTATCATTTTCAATTTTCAGCTCTGTTGCTGATATTTCTTTTCCATTAATATATATGTACTTTAATTTAGTATTATCAAAATTAACATTACTTACTACTAAGTCTTGTTTGTTGTTCATATCAAAAGTTAATTTTTGATACTCTATTGTTGGTTTTTTTGTGATAGTATCTTCTTTATCATTTTTATCATCTGATGGCGGTGTAACTGGTGGTACAACTATCGTATTATCATCTTTTGGAGGGTTCACTGCTGAATTACTATCAATTACATTCACCGATACTGCTCCAATAGTAGCTGAATCATCTGAAAAATGTAAAGAAATAGCATGTACACCTACAGTTAAATTTAAATTTGATACAACATTTGAAGGTATTGTAATTGTTGCACTATCTTTATCTACATTAATTTCATTTAATTTAAAATTAATTGGCTCTCCCTTTTCATTTGTAATAGATATTGATTTTAAATCTTTGCTATTAAATTTAACTCCAGTTATAGTTATGTCTGATGGCTTACTTTTATCAAAATTTAATGTTTGATTTGGTATAACTGATTCAGTAGATGTACTCACAGATTCTACTAAATTAACATCTTGTATCATATCTGCTGAAGTATTTACTACATTTAAAGTTGATGTAACTAATCCTCCAGCCAAAACTAAAGCTAAAGTTTTTTCTTTATTAATTTTTTTATTCTTATTCAAACCTCTTCACTCCTATTTACAGTAATAAAATTACCCCATTTTTATAACTGTCGTAATTTAAAAATTAAACTTAATAAATATTTTTAAATTTTACTTATTTATAAAATTCTTGTGTTGCATATACTTTATTGCCAATTTTATATACACCAACACCTATACTTGAAAATTTAGATGATAATATATTTTCTCTATGTCCCTGTGAATTCATCCAATTTGTCATAAATTGCTCTGCTAATGCATTAGCATCAGATACTCCACCTATATAAGCTATATTTTCTCCCCAAGCTCTATATGTAACTCCATCATTTTTCATTTGCGTTGTTATTAAATTACCACTTAAATCCTCATGGCTGAAATAATTATTATCACCCATATCCTGTGATTTAATTCTTGCATACTTTTCCATTGTAGTATTATATGATAAAGTTTCTAAACCAGCCTTAGTTCTTTCTTCATTTACTTTTTCATATATTAAATTTTCAACTTGTGTCATAAATTGATCATTTACTTCACCTAAGTTGCTATTATTTTCCGGTGATGGTTTTATTTCTTCTGATGGCTTTTCATCTACTGAAGGTTTTTGTTCTATATTTGGTTTTTGTTCTATATTTGGTTTTTGTTCAATTGATGGTTTTTCATCAATTGATGTATCTTTATCTGTTGATGGTTTTTCAGTTTGCGTAGGAGGTACTATTGTACTTATATCTCCATTTGAAGCATTATTATTGTTATTATTATTATTTATTTCATCTTTATTCTCTGTATTGTTATTATTGTCATTTCCTATATTAGAATCATTTTCATTATTAGAATTGCTTCCATTACCTATTATAATTCCTCCATTAAAGATAGGTTTATATATATTTATAGTTTGTCCATTTATACATCCAAAATATTTTTTGAATATAACTCTTCTTTGATATACTCCACAATCACTACTTAAATTCAATACTTCTGAATCTTTTACATTATCCTTTATTATAGTTGTAATAAATCCTCTTTTTGCTTTTAAGGTAGCTGCTTCTACAGTTTTACTTCCTATAGTAGCTCCTATTCCTCCTATTAGCGATGTTGATAACATTATGGCAATTATTGTTTTTTTCATTGGTACCACTCCTTTTTATTTTTTCAGACAATATCTTGTCCAATATTTTATTAGTTGAAGTACTTTTTACTTCTACCACCCTTGCTCATATATAGTTATAACATATTTTTATAATTATTGCTTAAATAATAAAAGGTACATGTGCCAAAACATACTATTAATTTATATATAAAGATTTATATCCATAATATTCATTTCTAACTTTCCTTATATAATAGGCTTTTAACCACTTTACCATTTTTATACTTGACATTAATTACTATTATATTTTTCTCTAATTAATAGGTTCAGCTATACCATCTGCACTAGCTTTATGATCTTCTCTTCCTTATTTAATACTATATTATGTTATATTTAATAAATTTAAGGTAATATTATTATTAAAAATGTTTAAAGATATAAAAAATAATTTTATTCAATTTATAGTTATTTTTCTTATGGCTTTTATGGGTATATTTGTATTTTTAGGTATTAGTACTGAATTACATGGAATCCAAGTATATTTAAAAGATTACAAGGTATTTAAGTATTAAAAAAATTTATAAAAAAATACCTCTAAATAACTTTTTCTATTTAGAGGTATTTACACAAAGCATTAATTTATAAACATTATTGAGTTGATTCTTAATTTTTAATTACTTCTTTTTATTAGCTTTTTTGCTTGTAGCAGCTGCTTCTGCTTGAGCATCTGCTTGAGCATCTGCTTTTACATCAAATGCATTTATATACATTTCTTTTAATTCTTTCATTAATGGGTATCTTGGATTAGCACCTGTACATTGATCATCAAATGCTTGTTCTACCATTTCATCTAATGTAGCATAGAATTTCTCTTCAGTTACACCGGCTTCTTTTATTGTTTTTGGCATATTAACTTTAGATTGTAATTCTTCAATGGCCTTGATTAATAATTCAACTTTTTCTTCGTTAGTATTTCCACCTAATCCTAAGTGATCAGCTATTCTAGCATATCTCCATGCTGCATTTGGGTATTTGTATTGAGCAAATGCTGCTTGTTTAGTTGGCGCATCAACTGAGTTGAATCTGATAACTTCAGTCATAACTAATGAGTTAGCCATACCATGTGGTAAGTGATGGAATGCACCTAACTTATGAGCCATTGAGTGATTAATTCCTAAGAATGCATTAGAGAATGCCATACCAGCCATACATGAAGCGTGAGCCATTTTTTCTCTTGCTTTAATATTAGTTGTCCCTTCATTGTAAGCATCTGGTAAGTATTTAAATACTAATCTGATTGCTTCTAAAGCTAAACCATTAGTGTATTCAGATGCCATTATTGAAACATACGCTTCAACTGCGTGAACTAATACATCTATACCAGCACAAGCTGTTAATCCCCTTGGAGAAGTCATCATTAATTCTGCATCAACTATAGCCATATCTGGAGTTAGTTCATAGTCAGCTAATGGATATTTAACTCCTGATTTTTCATCAGTGATAACTGCGAATGGAGTAACTTCTGAACCAGTACCAGCTGAAGTTGCTATTGAAACCATCATAGCTTTTTCACCCATAGTTGGGAATTTGTATATTCTCTTTCTTATATCCATGAATGTCATAGCTAAATCGTGGAAGTTAACTTCTGGGTGCTCATACATAACCCACATGATTTTAGCAGCATCCATAGCTGATCCACCACCAAGTGAAATTATAACGTCTGGGTTGAATGCAGTCATTTCAGCGGCACCAGCTCTTGCACATCTTAAAGTTGGATCTGGTTCAACATCTGAGAATATTTTGTATTGGATTCCGTTTGCATCTAGTACATCCGTAACTTTATTAGTGTACCCCATATCGAATAATACTCTATCAGTTACAATGAATGCTTTCTTTTTACCCATATCAGCTAATTCTTGTAAAGCTATTGGTAAACATCCGTATTTGAAATAAGTTTTTTCTGGAACTCTAAACCAAAGCATATTTTCTCTCCTTTCAGCAATGCTCTTAACATTGATTAAGTGCTTAGGACCAACATTTTCTGAAACTGAGTTTCCACCCCATGATCCACATCCTAAAGTTAATGATGGAGCTAATTTAAAGTTGAATAAGTCTCCGATGGCACCTTGAGCTGCTGGCATATTGATTAATGTTCTAGCAGTTTTCATTCTTTCACCAAATGTTAAAACTCTATCTCTATTCTTAACTTGATCAGTGTAAAGTATTGATGTATGTCCCATACCACCTAATTCAATTAATCTGTCAGCTTTATTTAAAGCATCTTCAAATGATGTAGCTTTGTACATTGCTAAAACTGGAGATAATTTTTCGTGTGAGAATGGTTCTTCTAATTCAACTGAAGTTACTTCACCAACTAAAACTTTAGCACTTTCTGGAACGTTAACTCCTGCCATTCTAGCTATTTTATAAGCAGATTGACCAACCATATCAGCATTTAATCCACCTTTTTCATTTAGGATTATCCTTCTAACCTTATCTATTTCTTCACCTTTTAAGATATAAGCTCCTCTTTCAGCCAATTCTTTCTTAACTTCATCATAAACTTGTTCTAAAACAACGATTGATTGTTCTGATGCACAAATAACACCGTTATCAAATGTCTTAGAAAGTAATATTGAGTTAACAGCCATTTTAATGTGAGCTGTTTCATCGATGATTGCTGGAGTATTTCCTGCTCCAACTCCTAAAGCTGGTCTTCCTGATGAGTAAGCAGCTTTAACCATTGCTGGCCCACCTGTAGCAAGAATTATATCTGATTCTCTCATAACGTTTTGTGATAATTCAACTGAAGGTTGATCTATCCATCCAATTATTCCTTCTGGAGCTCCTGCTTTAACTGCAGCTTCTAAAACTACTCTAGCAGCTTCAATAGTTGAATTTTTAGCTCTTGGGTGTGGTGAAATGATTATTGCATTTCTAGTTTTTAAAGCTATTAAACATTTGAATATTGCTGTAGAAGTTGGGTTTGTTGTTGGAACTATTGCAGATATAACTCCAATCGGTTCTGCAACCTTTGTTATTCCGCTTGTTTTATCTTCTTCTAAAACTCCACAAGTCTTCATGTTCTTATATTGATTATATATATATTCAGCAGCAAAGTTATTTTTGATAACTTTATCTTCAACTATACCCATTCCTGTTTCTTCAACAGCCATTTTAGCAAGTTTGATTCTGTTATGATTAGCTGCTAAAGCTGCTTGCCTAAAAATTTCATCTACTTGTTCTTGTGAAAAAGTAGCAAATTGTTTTTGCGCTTCTCTTAATTGTTCAATTCTTTTTGTTAATTCTTGAGCATTTGTAACTTTCATTTGAATCCCTCCTGAATTTAAATCTATGATTAATAGTTTATATTGAATTACTTATTTTCTTTAGGACTTTGTTATATTTTTAACATGTCCACATCCTTATTGTATTATATCGTTTATTTTTTGTCAAACTTTTTTTCTAATTTTTTTCATATTTTTTATTGTATGCAAATCTCTCCTTTCTTAAAATGCTTATTTATTGCTATTGATAACATCTTCAGACACTTTGTTTATTTTTACCTTTTTCTTTGACATAGATTATTTTTTAACTAAATTAGTATTTTTATTATCACCATATATTCCTTTAAAAGTAATTTAATTTATTATTAAATCATTTTTAATTTTTTAGTTTTCTATAAAATAATGCAAAAAAGAGTAGAAATGAATTAGAATATTTTCCTATTCTTCTATTTCTACTCTTTTATATAACAATTGCTAAAATGTGCTTAATAAACTTCTATCACTTAGCACATCTTCCATATTAGCTTTACCAAACATTTCAATCAGCCTATCTCTATTTAGCTTTGCCTTCTCTTCTTTACTAACATCTATTATTGTTTTTCCTTCATGCATCATTATCAATCTATTGCCACTTTCTATAGCTTGCTTAATATTATGAGTAACCATTAATGTTGTTATCTTCTTTTCTTCTATAATTTTATTAGTTATATCCATTATTTTTATGGATGTTTTAGGATCTAATGCTGCTGTATGTTCATCTAACAACAATATTTTAGGATTAGACATTACAGCCATAATCAGAGTTAAAGCTTGTCTTTGTCCTCCAGATAATAAGTTAACTTTATTATATAGCTTATCTTCTAAACCTAAATTCAATCTTTTAAGTTCTTCTTTATAATAATTTATACGTTTCTTATCTATGGCAAATTTTATTCCATATGGTTTACCTTTATTATCTGCTAGTGACATATTTTCTAATATATTCATATTCGGAGCCACTCCAACAGACGGATTTTGAAATACACGCCCTATATAACGACATCTATAATACTCCTCTTTCTTTACAACTTCTTCGCCATCAATCATTATACTTCCACTATCCACTGGTAAATTTCCAGTTATTAAATTTAGTAATGTAGACTTGCCAGCACCATTAGACCCAATTATTGATACATACTCCCCTTTTTCTACTTGAAGAGAAAATCCATCAAATACTCTATTTTCATTAATGGTATTTACATTAAAAACCTTATATACATCTTTAATTTTCAGCACTTTCCCCGCCTTCTCTCTTTATTTTTCTTATTTTTAAATTTAAAAATTCCATTATTAGAAGCTAAGGCAATTATAACTATTATTGCTGTTATTAATTTTAAATCATTAGGATTAAAATTTATTTTTAAAGCAATAGCAATAGCTACTTTATAGATAATTGCTCCTAGAATAGATATAGTTGTGCATTTCATAAATGAAATCTTACTAAAAATAGTTAGTCCTATCACAACTGTTGCTAGTCCCATTACCACAATTCCCTGCCCCATATTTACATCTGCATAACCATACTTTTGGGCTTGAATGGCTCCAGCCATTCCCACTAATCCATTACTAAGCATTAATCCAAGTACCTTAACACTATTTTTATTTATTCCTAAAGATGATACTACTTGCTCATTATCACCTACTGCCATAAGTAAGAAACCTCTTTTAGTCTTTAAAAAAGTATCTATAATAATCTTACAGATAACTACTATGATTATTATTATAAAGATAGGTTGAAAATCAGCATTCTTAAATATGGTATTTGTGCTAAATAGCGGCATATTAGATTTTCCCATAACCCTTAAATTCACAGAATAAAGAGCTATCATCACAAGAATACCTGACATCAAATTACTTATCTTAAGTTTTACATGTAAAAAGGCTGTTATCCCACCTGCAATGGCCCCTCCAGCTGATGAAATTATAATTGCCAGCCAAGGATTAACTCCATTTACAAGAAGAACTGCTGTTATGGCTGCCCCTAATGGATAGGTGCCATCCACCGAAAGATCCGGAAAATCAAGAATCTTATATGTTATATATACTCCCATTGAAACAATAGAAAATAGCAGACCTTCTTCAATGGCATTAATTATAAGATTCATTTAGTTCACTCCTCCAGTTACAATTTGAGCATTTTCTTCAATTTCTTTAGGTATTTCTATATTAATTTTTTTTGCTACATCAGAATTGATAGTAACAGTCATATCTGATGATTTTTCAATCTTTATCTCAGAAGGAGCCATACCTTCAATAACCTTCACCGCTTTATATCCAGCTTCTTTTCCTAACTTATAATAATCTATTCCTATAGAACACAAGCCGCCCTTACTTACTCCTGCTTCTTCAGCACATAACATCGGTATATTATTGTTTAAACATATACTTCCTACTAATTCATATGCTGATGCCACAGTATTATCAGTAGGAATATACAATGCATCAATATCTTTTATATTTGCTGATAGATTTTGATTTATCTCATTGATAGTGGTAATTGATATTTCCTTCACTTCTAAGTTTCTTTCTTTAGCGGCAGCTTTTAATTCATCAACTTGAACTATTGAATTTGCTTCTGAAGTATTATAGATAACCCCTATTTTTTCTATACTTGGTATAATATCTTGCAATAAAGCAATTTGCTCTGTCATAGAAACCATATCTGACATCCCTGTAACATTATTACCAGAACTTTCAAAGCTATTAGCTATTCCTGCTGCTACAGGATCAGTTACAGCTGTAAAGACTATAGGTATTTCTTTTGTTGCATTATAAGCAGATTGAGCTGAAGATGTGGAAATTGCAAAAATCATATCAACACCATTATTTACAAATTGTTTGCTTATAGTTTGAGCAATGGATACATCACCTTGAGCATTTTCATAGTCAATTTTTATATTATCTCCATCAACATATCCTTTCTCTCTTAGTCCATCAATAAATCCTTCCCTTGCTGAATCCAAGGCAGAATGCTGTACAATTTGATTTATTCCTATTTGATAAATTTCATCATCTTTTCCTGTATTTTTTTTATTATCTGAGCAGCCGCATAATATACTTAACAATATCACCTCACTTAATATAGATAGCAGC
Source organism: Clostridium sp. 29_15 (assembly GCF_001916075.1). Lineage (NCBI taxonomy): Bacteria > Bacillati > Bacillota > Clostridia > Eubacteriales > Clostridiaceae > Clostridium > Clostridium sp. 29_15. The sequence goes on along the minus strand of NZ_MNRT01000019.1, from coordinate 8,327 downwards.
TTAAATTTATTCTTCATTTATTCACCACCCCTAATAAAATATATATTTATATATATATTTCACTTAGCTTTTATTTATTTAAAAAAAAGGAATTAATTTTATTTTTTAAAATTAATTCCTTAAATATAATTATTATTTTTTTATTAAATGATATTTTTCTTCAAAGAAGTTTGTTAATTTGCTTAAAGTAGAAATCAAGACAAGTTCCTCTTTTTTTTCAAATCCTTCAATCAGCCTATCTATCATATCAGCATGAAATTTGGCATGATTATCATAAGCAAGTTTTCCTCTATCTGTAAGATTAACAAGAACCACTCTTCTATCCTCTTCAATACGTTTTCTTTCTACATATTCTTTCTTAATCAATTTATTAATTGCTGTAGTCAGTGTTCCTACTGTAATGCTTAAATCATAAGCAATTTCACTCATAGTCCTACATCCTTTAATACCAATGGCCTCTATAATATGTATTTCAGTAACTGATAAATCGGAGAACTCTCCTTCTTGCAAAGACTTTTCTTCTATTTTCAATATATCTCCATATAACTGTACTAACAATCTATTTAAAACAAATTTTGATTCATTTTTATCCATAAGTTCACTCTCCATAAAAATATGTCACTCCTATATTTAATAATAATAAAAATTCCTTTCGAAATCAATTAAATAATATTCCTATAAAAGAAAAAGTGGAATAAGTTCCACCTTTATAATAAACTTGTTCCTACAAAAATGATAAAAACTGCTATTAAAGATAATGCTATACTAGTTTTAAATATTTTAAAAAATGAGTATCTCTTTATCTCGCCTATGTTTTCCTTGGGATATATAACTTTTACCTTATCACCAACTTTTAAATATTTAAATTCATCATAATCATCATATTCAATTATCACTTTTTTATTCCCATTGTCTACTTCTAAAATAGGTTCTATCCCAACATCATATACTTTATTTCTATATTTATTTATATCAACATGATTATAAGGTTTCATCAATATTAAAGTTGCTTCCTTTCTTACGCCATTTTTATACAGCATAATTTCATCAATAAAAAATCTTATTGCAAAAGCAACCATAATAAAACCTATAGCAAAAACAAATACTCTCAACACCTTAACCACTCCTTACTGAATATTAGCCTTACTCTAAACTTCAATATATTATATGAGGCTACTTTTTATTTCTTGTACAGTAAGATAATATTTGATAAAATCTTAGTAATTTATTCTTTTTACAGAAAAATACATATTATATATTTTTAAATAGTATAAAAAATATATAAAACGCCTTATTTTTTTTAATTTTTTTCAAATAAAAATATGGGGATGTCACACTAAAAATTTTATATACAATATATTGTTTTGATAATTAAAAATCAACACAATATATTGTATTATTTATTCTTAATGCGACATCCCCATATTATAAAAATTTATATTCGTACTATATTATGTATTATCTTCCACAACATTTTTTATACTTCTTTTTACTTCCGCATAAACAAGGATCATTTCTTCCTATCTTCACTTCATTAACAACTCTTTGTTCAAGCTTTGTTATTTCATTTTCAGAATATCCATTTAATGACCATCTTTTTATACTTTTAGCTAAATGTTCTAATTCATAGGCAAAAATATTCTTTTCTTCTTCATTATCAATTTCATATGCATCTAAGAATAAATTTATAGATTTTTCCATAGGCATTTCATTTTTAATACTTATAGTAAATGAATCCATCTCATCTTTTAAAATTTCTTTATCTATTATAAACATTTCACCTAAAGTTCTTTGTAAATTTTTCCCACTTTTATGTTCTTCCATAAAATCTGGAACACCCGCTTTTATTAAAGTCTTCTTATCAAATTTACAAATATTCTTCTTGTTTTTCTTTTGAAGCTTAACAATTTTATTTGAATTTTCAACATCTATATGACATAATCCATCTTCTTCTATAACATAGTCATATCCTAATTCTTCTCCAATTAATACTAACTCTTTTATTTTTTCATCTGTAACTTCAGTATTAAATGTAGATTCTAAAATTTCTCTTATGGCTGAATATGAAACTACCCCATAATAATATGTACTTCCTGCAATAGCCTTGATTAAGTCGCTCTTTTCTCTAGAAGCGGCCATAACATCTTTTGTTATCTTTTCTTTTAATAATACTCTTAGTTCTTCTGGTAAGATAACATATAATTCTCCATTTATAGATGCTGTAAATACAATACCTCTATTTCTTAAAAAGTTTGAATTTATTAATAAATCACATTGATACTTTTTAACACCACCATAATTTATTAATTCTTGTAAGAATTTTATTGAAGTTTCTTCTAATGAATTAATCATTAAATCTACATTCTTTATGATAACTTCTCTTATTCTTTCAACAACTTCAGCCTTCTTTAAAGATGTAATACCTTTAACATCATATTTTTTAGCAACCTTAACTAACTCATCTTTAGTCATTTTTTCTAATAATGCTGCTAATGTCTGTTCTCCATCTGACTCTTTCCATATCTTCTCAACGCTCTTCATATCAGCCTTTAAAATCTCTTCTTGTAATTTATCTTTATCCTTCATAAAAACTAAGTCACCTCATATCTATTTTCGCAAAAAAATCACTTCTTTTATTATATATGTTTTTTTACTTTAGTCAAAATTTTTTAGCATCTTTAAAACTATTACCATAATTCTATTTATTATTATCAATAAATTAACCTATAATATTTATTAACATACCTATATTTTACAATTAATCTTATATTTTTATTAATTAATCTTAAATTTAAGTTGATAGATTATCTTTTTTTGATATAATTATTTTAAAAAAATAAGGAGGAAAATTTATGTTTGGAGAAAATACATATAAAGAAGACGTAAAATCATTTAAGCAAATACCTTCAACAGAAGCTGATAAATTATTATCATCAGAAAAACTTACTGTCGTTTATATAGGTAGAGAAACATGTCCGTATTGCCGTAAGTTTGCTAAAAAGTTAGGTAACTTATATAACAAGCTAAATACTACAATTCACTATGTAAATAGTGATAATTTTTCCGATAATGAAATAAGTTCATTTAGAGAAAAATATCACATTGTAACAGTTCCTGGATTTATTGTCAGCAAAAATGGAGAATGGGAAACTCGTTGTGATTCTTCAATGTCAGAAGATGAAATACTAACTATGATAAAATAAATTTTTTATAAAGAAAGCAGTTTAGATTATTAATCTAAACTGCTTTCTATTTCTATTTTATTAATCCTCGTATGATGGCACCGTCATATTTAGCTTCAAGAATTGATGTTGATGGATCATAGTTTTCTAAAATTATTATTGTAATATCCTTTGCTGAGTCATATTCTGTGTAAGAATTAAATCCATCAATAACACCACTATGTCTTATAATTCCATCACTAATTATTAAACCAAATCCATATCCACTATCTTCTGAAGGTGTTATCATTTCATTATAAGACTCTTGTGAAAGTAATTTTCCTGTATGTAGCATTCTCTCCCATCTAAGTAAATCATATACATTAGTATATATATTACCAGCTGCAAACGTAAATTTAGGATTTACAACAATTTCACCTGATTCAACACTGCCATGACCTTTTGCATCTGTATCCTCTGCACTCAGCTTAAAAATATTTTCTTTTATATAATCTTCATATGAAACTCCAGAGGCTTGTTCAATTATTAAACCAAGTAGATAGTAATTTGTATTACAGTAATCATATGCTTGTCCAGGTTCAAATTGTAATTCACTTAAATATAAATTATTTAGGATTATATCTGCTGTCCATCTTGAATCTGATACATATTCATCAAAATATGCCTTTTCTCTATAATCATTTAATATTTTTAAACTCTCCTCATCTTTAAAATATAATTCTGCTGCATTTAAATAGTCTACAAGACCTGATCTCATTTGTAATAACTCTCTTACTGTTATCTGATTTGCATATTTAAACTTTGGAAAATACTTATCAATGGTATCATCAAGATTTATTTTCCCATCTTCCATCAGTTGCATTATAGCTACTGCTGTAAATTGTTTTGTATTTGAGGCTATAGCAAAACGTGTATTTACTTTATTTACTATATTATCATCATAATCTGCATTTCCATAAGCTTTAGCAAATTTAATTTCATTGCCTTGCGCTACCAATGCCACGCCTTGAAACCCCTTATATGCACTTTCTTCATCTAAATATCTTTCCACCTCTTCATAAGCTGGATCTACTATTTTTTCCAAAGTATCATCTTCAGATATAATATCAGCCAGCTCCTCCTGTGAAATTCTATCATTCTCACCATCTGATTTCTTACCTTTATTAACATTTTCAGCTTCAACAGCCATTTCTTGGACATTTGCACCACTTGCTGCTTTTACTATATCTCTACTGCATCCAGTTAAATTTATCATACATCCTAGTGTAAGTAATATTGCCAATAACCTGTGCTTATTCATAATTTTATAATACTCCTATACTTCATACTTATTTCTTTAATTTATTGACATTAATGTCTATTAAGAAGTATACCATAAATACTATTATAAGTACTAGTTTCATTTATTTCTATGGAAATAAATTTCTTATATTTACTATAATAATATTTGCTATAATATTAACAGAAATAAAAAGATCAGGAGGTTTACTATGAATATTATTGTCTGTCTAGATGATAAAAATGGAATGCTCTTCAATAAAAGAAGGCAAAGTCAGGATAAAATACTTCGATTAAATATAAAGCAATTTATCCACAATAAAAATTTATTTATGAATAATTATTCCTATAAACTTTTTAAAGATATTGACACTGGAAACATCAAGGTTTCTGAAGACTTTCTTAATTTATCCAATGATGGTTTCTTTTTAGTAGAAGATAAGTTATTAAAACTATATGAGGATAAAATCAATATTTTAATTATTTATAAATGGAATAGAATTTACCCTGCAGATTTACATTTTGATATTAATGTAAATGATGATTCATGGAAATTAATTGATTTTGAAGAATTCAATGGTTCATCTCATGAAAAGATTACAAGAGAAATATATAGGAGAACTGCTAATGAAAAAACTACTTAATTTTAAAAACTCAATAATCATGATAATAGGATCACTACTTTGTTTAAGTGGACTTATTAGTTGCTCATCCACTTCAGTATCTAACGTTGTTGGACAAGCTCTTAATATTATTGAACAAGTTACAGATAGCTCTAATAAGAATAATATTGTTTTAAACAATCCAACTGAAAATTCTAATGAAAGCAATATTGACATTAATAATATACCTGCTTATTCTGGAAATGACTATATAGTATTAAATAATAATATTCCGAATTTTTCTGATTCTGATTTAACTACTACTTCATTTGAAGAATATAGCCCACTGGATAGCTTAGGTAGATGTGGTGTTGCCTATGCCAATATAGGTACTGACCTAATGCCTACAGAAGAAAGAGAGTCTATAAGTTCAGTTAAACCTAGTGGATGGCAATCAATTAAATATGATATAGTTGAAGGTAAATATCTTTACAATAGATCACATTTAATTGGATTTCAGTTAACAGCAGAAAATGCCAACAAAAGTAATTTAATAACTGGAACTAGATATTTTAATGCTAATTTAATGCTACCTTACGAAAATATGGTTGCTGACTATATAAAAGAAACAAACAACCATGTTTTATATAGAGTAACTCCTGTTTTTGAAGGAAACAACCTTGTGGCAACTGGAGTGCAAATGGAAGCAAAATCTGTAGAAGATAATGGAGAAGGTATTGAATTCAACGTATTTGTTTATAATGTACAACCTGGAATAACTATAGATTATGCCACTGGGTCTAGTGCACTTGCCGGTGAAGAAGTACCTAGTGGAAAATCTCCTGATAATTCATCTTCATCAAATACAGCAGATAGTTCTTCTACTGAAGAAACTATAATTAGAGGAAATTCTAAATCAAAGATATATCACTGCCCTGGGCAAAGAGATTATGAAAATATGTCTGATTCTGTATACCTTATTAACTTTAATAGTGAAGAGGAAGCAATTGCCGCGGGCTACAGAAAAGCCTCTAGATAAAATTAAATTTGCTGACAAATATTAATTATTAAAAATACATAAAGGATGTATGAAGGTTACTTTTCATACATCCTTTTTCATATTTATATTGTTATTTATTTTCTTTATTCTTATTTCTATTTCTTACAGGAACAAATTCTGAAGTTGTATCATCTGGATCGATATATCTGTAATCTCCATCCTTATCCTTTTTAAGACCTAATAGTGCCATTTTCTTTTTAGTGTTTTTTTGTTTTACAGCCATTTAATTCATCTCAATATTTATATTTACCACTAAAAAGCATATTATTCTTCATTAATTAAAGGAGCTATCATTTATCTAATAACTCTTTAAACTTATTTTCCCACCCAGTATTTGAAGGATTATCATTTCCATTATTATCTAAATAGTATTTTAATAGCATTATTTCTTCTTCACTAATATTATTTATTAGTTCTTCCACTTCATCTTGCCATATGCAATTATTTAAAATTTCAACTAAGTCTGCTAAACTATTGACTTCATTATGAATTATCTTTATTTTATCTTTTATAAATGAGCAAGTTCTTATTTCATCTATTAACTGACGAAGCTTTTCATCATCCATACTTTTATTATCTATAAAAATATCCTTAATTTCTTCTTCCTGTGATCTGAAGCTTAAAAAGATATTTTGCAAATCATTATTGCTAACTGCCGCCTCTATTCTTGGAACTAGATTTAAAGCAGTATTCTTAACATAATATAAATTATTATGATCCATAGCACCCTCCTATTAAGCCTTACTCTAAACCATTAAGACCATATCTTGTACCACGGCAAAGTTCTTCTAAACTGGTTCCACTTAAATACTCTATTGAGCCTTGACATTTACCATCAAAATCTCTTTTCATAAATTCAATAAGTTCATCATCAGATATCTGCTCCATGGCTTCTCCTTTAAAAAAATAAAAAATATCCTACAATTCTTCTAAAGTTTCTTCATAATTATTTTGCATAATATATGGTGAATCACAAAATGCTTCAATTAACTTTTTTAAAATACCTTCATCAAATTCAATTCTCCCAGTATTTTTTAATGCTTCAAACCTTTTATTAATTAATCTTTCTATGGCCTCATCTGATAATGAAACACCAAATTTTATGGTCAATTCATTACACTTTTTTATATTCATTATTAATTGTTTTTTCTTTATATTTAGAATAGTTAAAATAATATTTTCACTCATTACTATCACCTCTAATACAGCTTACTCCTTACTATAAATAAGTGCCAGTCTTGAATTTTTAGTAATTTTGTGGTAATATAGATATGTAAAAAAAGTGCTAAAACCTTATGATAAATCCAGTTTTCAGCACTTTTTTATTTTTTCAATTTAGCTACTTAACTTATAAAATAATATATAACTTAGAAAATTTCCTCTAGGAATTCTCTCATTTCTTGCCAAGCAGCCTTGCTTTCTTCTAAATAGGGTTCTTTATAATTGGCACCTTAGAAATAAATAGGATTATCTATCTGATTACTCATTTTAAGACCATATCTTCCAAGTATCACATCCTTTTCAATATTTGTTTTTACTGATGGAAAATCATTTGCTGCATTACTCCAAGGTGAAATAGCAATAACTGCTTTTGGTAATGGTATATTATGATCTTTTAAATATAATGTTGTAGCTAATGCTAAGTTACCTCCTGCTGAATCTCCTGTTATTATTATGTTATTACTATCATATCCTTGCTCTAGTATACATTTATAAACTGTTACTGCATCTTCAAGAGCTGCTGGATATCTATTTGTTGGTGCAACACGATAATCTACACTAAATACTTCTGCTCCCCCAACCATTTGAGAATACTTTACTGCTGTATCTCTATATGGGTCACATAATGCTACTATATATCCACCTCCATGGATTTGAAATATAATATTGTTTGTCCCTTTTTCCTTAGGCACTAAATGCTCAACTGGTATATCATTAACCTTAAATCTTTCATTTTTAAATCCTTTTGGTGGTTGCCATGATGAAGGAATAAACTCTCCATTAGGTAATTGATCAATATAACCTACTACATTTTCTAATGTTTACTGAATAATCTGCTCAGTTTCTCTTTTCATACTACGCTCCTTTATATACCTTAAAAATCTTATATCAATATATCATATTATTATTATGTCTATTTTATTATTAAAAGTAAAAAATCAAACTTTATTTTTACACTTCTATAACAATAAAGTTTGATTTTTC